>CAIQIC010000267.1 GCA_903871765.1 uncultured Lentisphaerota bacterium | reverse complement strand
GGTGGAGGTGTGGCGCACGGCGCCCTATCTGCATGACGGCCGTGCCGCCACCCTGGAGGAAGTGCTGACCACCTTCAATCCCAACGACCGGCATGGCGACACCTCCAAGCTCAGCCGCGAACAACTCAGCGATCTGGTGGAATATGTGCTTTCCCTGTGACCACCGGGGGTCTTTATCGCCAGCCCTGGAACCGTCGTAACCGCGGCCGTGGTCGGCTACAGCAAAGGTCGTGATGCAAAAAAACATACCAGGAACGGATCAAGGCGGGGCGGACCGTGGCGTAACCCGGCAACCTTGCGACACGGAGACGCTGCCGCCGGCCCGCATTGAGCGCCGCTCGTCTCCGACGGTGGATCTCGTCGCCATCCGCCGGCAGGACATGGATCATTATTACATCACCGCGCATCCGACTCCCGACGACCGGCCGGCGACCATGTTCGCCAACCTGGCGGCGTCCGTAAGCGCGGCCAACGCCCGGATTGTATCCCAGCTCGTGTTCGGCGGCTCCGACATGCACGACGCCGGCATCCCCGAAAGCGAACGCAATTCGGCGCAGTGGGGCTGGCCGGTGACCTGGATTCACGGCGACGGCCCCTCCGGCGGCCAGTGGTCCGGCACGCAGGCCTACGCCGTCTCCCGGGTGGACGTGCAGCCGGTGCGCCTCGACGGCCGGATTGTGGGATCCTGGAGCGCGAACGGCGATGCGGACTACTGCCTGCTGGGGGATATCCGCCCGGCCGATCCGACCCGCCCCCCGGCGGAGCAGACGCGCGAAACCTTCGCGCAGATGGAAGCGGCGCTCCGGACGGTTGGCATGGATTTTTCGCATGTGGTCCGCACCTGGTTCTATCTCGATAAATTGCTGGCGTGGTACGACGAGTTCAACGCGGTCCGCAACCGCTTCTTCGAGGAACGCGGCGTGTTTCAGCGGATGGTGCCGGCCAGTACCGGCATCGGCGTCGGCAATCCGCACGGCGCGGCGCTGGTTGCCGATGTCCTGGCCATCCGGCCGAAAAACACAGCCGTCCGGATTATGGCCGTGCCTTCGCCGCTGCAATGTCCGGCCCTGGATTACCGGAGCTCGTTCAGCCGCGCCGTCGAGGTCCAGTTCTCCGATCATCGCCGGCTCTATGTCTCGGGCACGGCCAGCATTGATCCGCAGGGCCGGTCGGTCAACGTGGGCGACGTGCGCCGGCAGATCGATTTGTCCATGCGCGTGGTCGAAGCCATCCTCGAATCCCGGCAGATGAGCTGGCACGATGCCATCCGCGGCATCGCCTATTTCAAGAATATCGCGGATGCGCCCCTGTTTTATGCCTACGGCCGCGAGCGTCACCTGCCGCACCTGCCGGTGGCCGTGGCGCACAGCGATATCTGCCGGGACGATCTCCTTTTTGAAATCGAAGTGGACTTGGCTGTAATATAGCACGCGGGACCAAGCGGGGGGGGCAGCGCCATGACACGGGAACTGAAGAACCAACCGGCCCGCCTGTTGATCGCCGTGGGACTGACTCTGGCGTGCGGCGTGGTTCTGCGTAGGCCGGCGCAAGCGGCCGATGCGCCGCCCGCCGAAGCCGTGATCCTGACGCCCCGGGCGGGGCCCCAGCCGCGCCTCAACGGAGCGCGTGTATTTGGCCTCCGGCCGGGCCATCCCTGCCTGTACACCGTTGCCGCCACGGGCGAGCGGCCCATGACCTTCAGCGCGGAGGGCTTGCCGGCCGGACTGGCGTTGGACCCGTGCTCCGGCCGGCTGACCGGTGCAACGACGGAGCGCGGCATGTTCAACGTGCGGGTGCAAGCCCGCAACATCCGGGGCACGGCGCAGCGCGCGCTGCGGCTCGTCGTGGGCGACCAGATCTGCCTGACGCCACCGATGGGCTGGAACAGTTGGAACTGTTTTGCCGGCGCGGTCACGGCGGAGAAGGTCAAGGCTGCCGCGGACGCGATGGTCGCCAGCGGACTGATCCAGCATGGCTGGCAGTACATCAATATAGACGACTTCTGGCAGGTTCACCGCGATAGCACGGATCCGACGCTGCAGGGGCCGCACCGCGACGCGCAGGGCCGCATCCTGCCCAACCCGCGCTTTCCGGATATGAAGGAGCTGGCGGATTACATCCACAGCCGGGGCCTGAAGGCCGGCCTGTATTCCTCGCCGGGTCCGTGGACCTGCGGCGGCTGCGTGGCGAGTTGGCAGCACGAACTCCAGGATGCACAGTCGTATGCCGCGTGGGGTTTCGATTACCTGAAATACGACTGGTGTTCCTACGACGATGTGGCGCCCCGGGGCAAAAAGCGCACCCTGGACGATTTGAAAAAACCTTACCTCGTCATGCGCGACGCACTGCGGCAGCAGCCGCGCGACATTGTCTTCAGCCTCTGCCAGTATGGCATGGGCCAGGTCTGGGAATGGGGCGCCGCGGTCGGCGGCCATTGCTGGCGGACCACCGGCGACATCACCGACACGTGGGAGAGCCTCTCCGAAATCGGCTTCAGCCAGGCCGGCCATGAGCCGTTTGCCGGGCCGGGCCATTGGAACGATCCGGACATGCTGATTGTCGGTCTGGTGGGCTGGGGCCCGCAATTGCACCCGACGCGGCTGACGCCGCACGAGCAGTACACGCACATCAGCCTGTGGTGCCTGCTCAGCTCGCCGCTGCTGATCGGTTGCGACATGACGCGGCTCGACGAGTTTACGCTCGGCCTGTTGACCAACGACGAGGTGTTGGAGGTCAACCAGGATCCTCTGGGCCGGCAGGCTGCGCGCGTCGTTCAGGAGGGCGAGGGCGAGGTCTGGGCCAAGGACATGGAAGACGGCTCCAAGGCGGTCGGGCTGTTCAACCGCGGCGCGCAGGAAACACGCGTGCGCGCGCCTTGGTCCGTCTTGGGACTTCAGGGAAAGCACAAGGTGCGCGACCTCTGGCGGCAGCGTAACCTCGGCGAGTTCGACGGCCCGTTCGAGGCCAGCGTGCCAGCCCACGGCGTTGTGCTCGTGCGGATCTTCAAGCTAGCCAGTTGAGGTTCTGCGCCATGCATTCGTGGCCGCGCTGTCGTTGGGTGGGGGGGAGCTATGCACGATCGCACGTTGGGATCTTCCAACATCGCCGTGGCGTCCGTGGGGTTGGGCGCGTGGGCCATCGGCGGCGGTCCGTGGTGGGGGAACAACGATGACGTGGAATCCATCCACGCCATCCACGCTGCGCTGGACGTTGGCGTCAACCTGATTGATACCGCGCCGGTGTACGGCTTCGGCCACAGCGAGGAGCTTGTGGGGCGTGCCATCGCAGGGCGGCGGGACCGGGTAGTGCTCGCCACCAAGTGCGGCCTGTGGTGGGACGACGTCACCGGCACGGTGCATTTCACACAATCGGGCCACACGGTGCGCCGTTCGCTGGCGCCGCGCACGATCGTCCGCGAAGTGGAAAATAGCCTGCGCCGCCTGGGTACCGATCGCTTGGACCTGCTCCAGACCCATTGGCAGGCGGTCGAACCCTGCAAAACGCCTATTGCGGAAACGATGGCCTGCCTGATGGACCTCAAACGGCAGGGGAAAATCCGCGCCATTGGAGCGTCCAACGCCACGCCGGCGGACTTGGACGAATACCGCCGGGCCGGTATGCTGGATGTCTGCCAGTTGCGGTACAGCCTGCTGGATCGCCGGCTGGAGGCGGAGCTCCTGCCCTATTGCGCCCGGCACGGCATCGGCACGTTGGTCTATTCGCCGCTCGAGATGGGGCTGCTCACGGGCAAGATCGGCATGGACCAGGAGTTTCCGGCGGAGTCCATTCGTCATCATATTCCGTGGTTCAAATCTCCCCATCGGCGGCGTGTGCTCGACCTGCTCGCCGGCTGGAGCGACCTCACGGCGCGCTACCGCTGCTCGCTGGCGCAGATGGTCATTGCCTGGACCGTGCAGCAACCAGGTGTCACGTGCGCGCTGTGCGGCGCGCGCCGGCCGGCCGACGCAGTGGAGAACGCCGGCGCTGTTCGCGTGCAACTGGCCGCGGCGGATCTGGCCCGCATCCGGCAGGCGGCCGAGGCGCTCAGCGCGCCGCAGGTTTGAGGTTTTAAGCGGTCCACAGGCCTGAAGCGCCCCGCCGTAGTGTTCCGCTTGGCAATTTCCGGCCGCAAAATGACTCTGTCGTCTGCTGTAGCGCATCTCACTGACATCACACTGGACTATCCGGCCGGATAGTCCAGTGTGATGTCCCTAAGCGGTGGGATGAACGGGCCGGGGTCTCCGCCGCCATGCTGGCTAATGCTGCCGCCTGGGTGTCGGAGGCGGTGAACAGACGGGGCCTCGGCGCCATGGTGTGCGCAGCCATAGAGTAAGGCTTCCGTCGCACGGGGTATTGTAGAAGGGGCGTCGCTGGCGACGCCCGCGGGCCCTGCTAGTGAAGCGCCGCGCATACTACAGGGCGGGCGTCCTCCCGCTGGAGGACGCCCCTGCGTCACTGAGAAACTGTGAAAAAATCGAATTACGCCGTGTGGAGACACGCGGCCTACATTATTTCCCTCGGTTTTCACGGGCCTGGTGGGCCGAGGGACCTCGCCGGGCGGTTGTTTCACAGCTTCTGAGCCATTACGCCAGCGGGTAATGGGTCAGTGACGTAGGGGCGGCCAGCGGTGGGAATCCGGTTGCGATCTGCGCCGGGAAGCGTAAAATGAACGCAGCAGCGGGCATTGAAACGTGAGTTTTGCAAAAGGCGCATGATAAGGGACGGCGTACACCGCCGGAAATGAGGTTGCATGAAAATCAAGCTGAAGGCCAAGAACTGCCTGTATCCCATGCCGGTGGTGCTGGTGGGCGCGCTGGTCAAGGGCCAGCCCAATTATTTCACCGCCACGCACGTGGGCATTTTGGGCTTCAACACGCTTGCGGTCAGCATGAGCAAGGGGCATCAAACCGGCCTCGGTATCCACGAAAACAAGACCTTCAGCGTCAACCTGCCATCGGTAGATCTCGTGTGTGAAGTGGATTTGTGCGGCATGGTTTCCGGCCGGCACGCCGACAAGGCGCGGCTCTTCGAAACCTTTTACGGCGATTTGAAGACCGCACCGATGGTCCAGCAGTGTCCCCTCTGCATGGAATGCCGACTGGTGCAAACGCTGGATTACCCAAGACACGAGGTGTTTATCGGCGAGATTGCCGCCACCCATGGCGACCCGAAGGTCATGCCCAACGGAGTGGTGGATTATGCCCGGGTCAATCCGTTGCTCTTCGTCATGGAGGACAAGGGCTATTGGCAGCTCGGTCCGCGCCTGGCCACCGCCTGGGCGGCGGGCAAGGTCGTGAAGCACAAGCTGGCGTAGCGCAGGGTGCCAGCGCAGGCGCGCGCAGTGGAGGCGGGGGGGGGCGTCTGTATCGGGTGGCAGAGAGTTTCCGTAGGGAACGGATATTTCTTTCAACCGGATCGGCGTGCCCGGCTGGTGGTTCAACGGCCGCGTGCTGCGGCGCCGGCATTTCGGCAAGCTGCCGTTGAAAGTTTTCGACGGCCTCGTCGGGTTGTGGCGCCGTCTGGACGGCTGGTTGCCCTGGAGCGGGATTTCGCTGATCGCCGTGGCGCAGAAACCGGCGGCGGTGCAGGTCTGATGTCACAAGGGTTTCTATGCTGTTCGTCATGCTGGCGTGGGTCGTGCAGATTCTGCTGTTGAGCGGAATCGGCTGGCTCGTCTATGCGCGTCTCTTTCGGCTGAACTCCGCGACCGGCTGGAGCGCGCGGTATTTTTTCCGTTCCTTCTGGATCGGGTTCGGCGCGCTGGCGGCGGTGGCCCAACTCTACACGCTGTTGTTCCCTCTCCAGGGGCTGTTTCTGGCACTGGCCTGTACCGCGGCCCTGCCCGGGCTTTGGCTTATGGCGCGCGCCGCGCTGTTGCGCCCCGTTGCAACCGCCTCGGGAACAGGGTGGGTCGCTCTCGTGTTCTGGGTGCTGCTGACGCTGTGCGCGCTGCGTATCGCAGCGGGTTTGGGCATGCTGGAATGGTCCTGCGCCTACGACTCCGACCTCTACCATTTCAGCTCGGTCCGCTGGGCCAAGGAGTATCCCGCCGTCCCTGGCCTTGCCAATCTTCATGCGCCGTTGGGCCTCAGTTCAACCTATCTGCTTTATGCGGCCATGGTGGATCACGGCTGCTATTACCGCCAGTCCGCGTGGATCGTCCCCAGTGTTTTTGTCGTGATGTTCGTCGCGCAACTTCTGTGGATATGGCTGCGCGATCCTGCGGCGAGGCCGCGCACCAGATTGTGCGCGCTCCTGTTGCTGGCCTATGCGTTGCGGCTGGTCTGCGATATGGTGCCCAGCCTCTATTATGATCGGCCGGCGGTCATCTGTCTGTGCGTGGCCGTGCTGGAACTGATGCACCTGGCGCCGGCC
>CAIQIC010000266.1 GCA_903871765.1 uncultured Lentisphaerota bacterium | reverse complement strand
GCGTTGGCCGCCAACCCGCTCCGCAACCCAGTCGCCCGCCGCGGCTAATCAGAAGAATTTTCCCTGCGGAAAAATCCGAAGCTCGAAACACGAAATCCGAATAAAACACGAAAATCAAACTCAAAAAACGGAAACGCTGCGGTTCTGCAAGGTTTCGGATTTTGGGCTTCGGATTTCGAGTTGGGCTGCGGCCGGCGGCGGCGCCGCACGGCTTCCGCATCGTCCACGATCACCCCGTTCCTGTCGATAAATGTATAATGTAAAGATGCGTCCCCGACTCCATCGGCCGGTCGGCGGCACTCCTAAAAAGGTTTTACATTCGCCGGTAAATCTCGCTGAGACACTGGAAGAAATCCTTTCGCCACTTCTCTGGGTCATGAGCAAAGCACGGGTCGTCGAAGGTAGTACCGGCGAGCGCGTCTGTCTTGGATGCCAAGTGTGTTGTCATCGAGTCGTGACAGTATCTGCATATCCGATGCGCATCTTGCTCCCCAAGAAGGAGCAATTTCGCTTCAGCCGTAGATAGAGACTGCATTTGATCAATGAGACTGGTGCCGAATGATTCCACCGCAGTCTTGATTCTTTCTCTATCATTGCTGGGCGTTTCGTCGTTCAAAGCTCTTAGTTCGGAGAGTGCATGAATATGATCAATATGTTCCCGGTAGGCTTCCTGTACGCTTTCAGCGACTTCCTCAAGTATTTTCCATCGTCTTTGGCGCAGTTCTTTCTGGAATTCACCTGCCTGCGTCCGCCGAAGCAATAAAAATGCTGAGACTCCGGCTATGGCAGCGCCCAATCCGATTTTTATTGCGGAATCTGCAACTTCAATCCATTCCATATATTCTCACTTTATTTTGGCCATTATCGCCGCTCCAAGGTTGATCCATTTGTGCGCTGACAATCTCAAGTCTCTGCTTCATAATCTGCTTGGCAGTGTGGGCACTTATTAATTCCGGGAAGGATGCTATTTGCCGGGATACCCAGACCACATGCCGGGCAGGCGATGGATAAAATACTTGGGTTTACTGCGATTTCTGGGGCAAGAGACGGTTCGGCCCCTGCAGGAGGAAAATCTTTCTTCGATTTGACGATATGCCCTTTTGACCTCGTTCTCTGGATTTTTCGAATTAAATATATACCAGATAATATCGATATGATCAGAACGCCTGCCACAGAAACCAGGGCCAATAATAGTCTATTTGTATTCTTTGTATATTTGATATGGAAGTTAGCAGCGCGTTTCTGGCCTTCACTGATTTGCTCTGATGAAAGGCTCTTCATTAACGAGTTACGCTTTTCGATGGCATCCTTTTCACCACCGGTAGCAGCCAAACACAACCATTTATATGCCTCAACAAAATCCTGTGGAACACCAAGGCCTTTTTCATATAATGTTCCGAGATGAGTCTGCGCTATATCATCGCCCACATCTGCTGCTTTACGAAACCATTCTGCCGCTTCACTATAATCTGGCGTGGAATATCCATTCCCTTCTTCCACCATCTCGCCAATCCTAGTTCGGATTCTATATCCAGGATACCCCTGCTGAACAGCCTTTTTGAACCAAGAGATGGCAGTGTAGTTGTCTTTTCTAAAAACTCCAGCCTTGGCGTAGCTTAATCCAACTTCTTCTGGTTTCTCTGCACCTCTGGCATAGCGTTCTCCAATTAATATTTGCGCCTCTGCATCACCCCTGTTTGCCGCTTGAATATACCAAAAAGTTGCCATCTCTCGATCTGCAATCGCTGTGGACCAGGCCCTGAAGTAAAAATCCGCAAGTTCTCGTGCTGTTTTGGCAGAACCGCGTTCAGCTGCCATCTTAAGCATTTTTAAAGTTTTAATTTCGCGAACAGCAATTTGCGCCTGTCCATACCTTTGTTCTGCCGCCCTGTGAACCCATTTCTCAGATTCGATTTCATCTTTTGTGACGCCGTGGCCTTTACGATATGCTACAGCGAGCATAAACTGGGCCTCGGCCTCCCCTTGTTCTGCCGCCTTACGAAATAAATTTGCAGCCTCTGCATAATCCTTCGTGGCACCGTGTCCGTTATAGTAAGCATAACCAAGGCCGCACTGCGCTTCGACATCACCTTGTTCTACTGCCTTACGATACCAAGTTACGGCCTCGCTATAATCCTGCTGGACACCTTCGCCGGTATAGTAAGCCATGCCAAGAGCGCACTGCGCGGGTGCATACCCCTGTACTGCCGCCTTGCGGTACCAATCATTGATTGCCTTGGCATCAGCCTCGGCAGATTTCCTTCTGGTATCATTCGTATCATTGTGCGGAACAAATGAGACTTCGTTCCATTGATGATAAGATTCACCAAGTTTGTACTGCGCTTTAGCATCCCCCTGCTCAGCCGCTTTGCGCCACCATTGTGCAGCCTCGGTAATATCATGCTGGACGCCTTGGCCATTAGAATAAGCTACGCCAAGAGCAAGCTGTGCAGCGGCATTTCCCTGTTCAGCCGCCTTGCGAATCCACGTTATGGCCTCCGTATCATTTAGCGGGACCCCATGAGCTTGAAGGTAGACAGCGCCAAGCTTGTAAAGTTCGGCAACATACCCTTGGTTAGACTTGCCGCACCATTTCTTAGTCTCGGAATCACTCTGCGAGACGCCGTGGCCCTCAAGGTAAGCTTCGCCAAGACTCCACTGTGCGGCGGGATTCCCTTGTTCAGCCGCATTGCGATACCAAGATACGGCCTCGGCATAATCCAGCGGGACACCTTGGCCGGTATAGTAAGCTGAGCCAAGAACGCACTGCGAGTCGGCATTTCCCTGTTCAGCCGCCTTGCGATACCAAGATACGGCCTCGGCATAATCCAGCTGGACACCTTGACCCTTATGGTATACTAGACCAAGATTGTGCTGTGAGAGGACATGTCCTTGTTTCGCCGCCTTGCGCCACCAGTTGCCGGCCTCGGTATAATTCTGCGTGACGCCTATACCCCAATAGTACACTGAACCAAGAGCACCCTGCGCTTTTGCATCCCCCTGATCTGCCGCCGTGTGAAGAACTCGGATCATCGCGGCACTGACTTCTTGTGCGTCTTGGCGTTGAGCCGCGCTGTTCTGACCACAACACAGCGACGGCGCGAGCGCGACGGCGAATAGAGCCACGCTGCGAACAAAAATTCTTTTCATCGTTATTCTCCCTTGAACAGCTTTGGCGGGATTGTAGGCCCGCCTGGGCGTGTAATCATTCATGCCTACCTTGCTTCTTGGCGCTAAATTCAGCAGTGCGCTTTTGCCCGTCCGCAATTTGGGCGGGACTCATCTGTCTCCGCAATTCATCGCGACATTCAACAGCTTTTGTCCCCCCTTTAGTCGCTGCCAAAGAATACCATTTATATGCTTCAATTATGTCTCGCCTAACACCTAACCCGGCGGCGTAGTAATCGCCCAGCAGGAGTTGCGCAACGTCAGAATCTTGATCTGCTGCCTTTTGGAGCCACTTCAATGATTCTGCATAACTCTGTTGAACACCCTGCCCAGAGCCATAACATACAGCTATCAAAGTTTGCGCCTCGACATAGCCTTGATTCGCAGATTTCAAGAACAGTTGTGCAGCGATCGAATAATTGAGAGGAACGCCAAAGCTTTTGTAGTAGCACATTCCGAGCGCAAATTGAGCCTTGTCGAAATCTTGTTCACTTGATTTACGCAGCCACCGCACCGATTCTGCGAAATCCTTTTGTACGCCCCGTCCTTCTATGTAGCGGTTTCCAAGAACATATTGAGAATAGGCATCGCCTTGTTCCGCCGCTTTACTCAGCTCTGTTAACGACATTTCTTTCGGATTCGTTGCCGCATGCGCTTTTGTCAGCGCCTGAACCGGGGATTTCTTAGCGACAAAGTCCGCTGCGCGTTTTTGCCCTTCATTGATCATTTCCTGAGACAAGTTGCTTCTGAGTTTATCGCGGAGCTCTATCATTTTCTTATCCCCAGATGTTGCCGCTGCAAGGTTGAACCATTTATAGGTCTCGACATAATCCTGCGGGACACCTTGGCCGCTCAAATAACATGCGCCTAGAGCAACCTGCGCTTCGGCATCGCCCTGTTCAGATGCCTTGCGAAACCATTTAGCGGCTTCGTTATAATCCTGCCGTACGCCATTGCCGAAATAGAAAATACGGCCAAGAGCGCACTGCGCCTTGGCATCTCCCTGTTCCGCCGCCTTGCGCCACCATTTTGCAGCCTCAGCATGATTCTGCTGGACACTGTCGCCTTTATCAGAAGCTACGCCGAGAAGGTATTGCGCCTTGGCATCGCCTTGTTCTGCCGACTTGCGAAACCATTTTATGGCTTCGGAATAATCCTTCGTGACGCCTTGCCCCTTACGATAGAATACGCCGAGATAGAATTGTGCCTTAGCATTACCTTGTTCTGCCGCCTTTCGAAACCATTTTGCAGCCTCGGTATAATTCTGCTGGCCTCCGTCGCCTTCACTTAAAGTCAGTCCTAAATCGCACTGCGCATCGGCAAAACCTTGTTCTGCCGCCTTTCGAAACCATTTCCTAGATACGATATAATCCTTCGGGACACCGAGGCCCTTAGCGTAAATTAGGCCAAAAGAGTACTGCGCGGCAGCATTGCCCTGTTCTGCCGCTTTGCAATACCACTTTGCAGCTTCTATATAATCATACGGGACTCCGTAGCCATGCTCATAAGCTCCACCAAGGATAAACTGAGCTGCGGCATGCCCCTGTTCCGCTGACTTGCGCCACCACTTTACAGCCTCGGCATAATTCTCCGGGACCCCGAGACCTTGAAAGAAGGCGGAGCCAAGAGCGCACTGTGCCTTGGCATCTCCCTGTTCCGCTGCCTTGCGAAGGACGAGCGCGTAATTGACTGCTTTTGCGTCCTGGCTTTGAGCTGCGGTGTTCTGACCACAACACAGAGCCGGCGCGAGCGCGACGGCGAACAAAGCCACGCGGAGGACAAACATCCTTTTCATCATCATCCCCTCATGAACATCAACGTGGATATGGTAAACCCGAATGGGCGGACGGCAAGCATTATTTCAGGTCCGGGAGGCGGGTGGCGGGGACAAGCGCGGAGGAAGGCCGTTGTCATTCGTCGTTTGTCCGTTGGCCGGAAGCTTGCCGCAGGCGGCCTGCTCTGCGTTGTTCCGCTGTCGTTCCTATCCGTGCGTGCCCCGGCGAAGCTTCGTGCGGAGCCGGGTTGATCCGTGGCTGCCTCTCTTCGTCCCCTGCCGGAACCGTTTCGCGTATTTGCCCCGCACGCCACCCTTGAGCTTGGCGAGGTCGTATGCTGGCCGCAGATCGTCATCCCGTTCTCTGTTATTTGCCTTCTTCATAATTCCGGGCAGCCAACTCAAGCTTTCGGCAATAGCGAAACCAACCACTTGGGCAGGGATGCGGCCAGATACAGAACCTTGCCGTGTTCGAACACCGCCACCCGGCGGTAGGGCTGCCGCAGGTCATCGTTGTCGAAGATGAAAACGTACGGCAAGGCCCGGATGGCCTTCTGCAGGTTGGCCATGGTCCGCGGAAAGCGGGCGATCAGCTTGGCGGGCGGCACGTCATGCCCGCCCTGCGAGACGCGCATGGCCACACGCTCATTGGATGTGGCTGGCCCCGCGATGCCGATGAAGCAGAGGACGACGGTATACTCCGCTTTGACCGCCGCCTTCAGAAAGCCCAGCTTGGCGCCGACCGGATCGGAAAAGACCGTCTCGAAAACGAAGCTTTCCCGCTGCTCCACCAAGGTCTGACGTAAAGCATCCAGCGCCTTGGCGGCCTCCGCGGGCTGCAGGTTCAACTCGCGGGCCAGCAGGTCGGGATTCAGAAAGCGGAGGCCGCTGTCTTCCAGGTGGGCATGAAAGAAGGTCGTCTTGCCAGCGCCATTGGGCCCGGCCACCGCGACCAGCACCGGACGACGGTCGAGCAGCGCCTTCATTTCGCCTTGGCGGTTCGCACAGGTTGGAACTTCCGGTTCACAAAGCGGCCTACCGTACACCGGCCGCCCGCCTCGGTCCGCAGGAGCAAGCCGGGTTGGTCCGCGGCCGGGGCATAGTGCGGAAAGGGCTGGCTGGCCAGATACCGGGAGAGCCGCTGCCGGCCCGCGGCGGTATCCACCCGGTCCAGACACGCGGAGAGCGGTCGGGCAGTGCCCGAGCGCGCCAGCCCCAGCGCCACGCCACCTTGCAGCAGCGGTTCCAGCGCGCGGCCCATGTTGGCCCAGTATTCGATCTGGCCGGCGATGGAGCGCCGCACGGCCTGTCCGATCAACCGGGCGTCGAGGACCAGGTCCGCGGATAATTTGACGGGTTGGTTCATGGCTCAAAGGTAGCATTATGCTACCTCCTGTCAAGCCCCTGCGTTCCCGCCTGCATTACTTGCCTGCCGCGGGCGGTTTCCTGGCGACAAAGCCGGCGGCGCACCCACCGCCTTCCGCGCCCCCCTGCCGCCTTGTGCGGCAGGAGCGAAAGTTCTGGCGCTAGCCACGCCGGCGCACCATAATTTCACTTAATGTTATCTTCCCCGCATGCCTTTCTGCTCCGCTACGGCTGGATGGCCTGGCTCTCCAGCACCACATTACCGGCCGAACCCGGTGCCGCCTTCTGGAGCGAGCTTGCCGCCAACTGGCAAGGCGATGGGCTGCATCTTCTGGAACGCCGGTGGCAAGCCGATGGGCTCCAATTGCTCTTCTCCGCCACGCCGGACGTGGCGCCCATTGATCTCGCGCGTGTGGCCAAGGGCCGCCTGCAACATGCGCTGCGCAAGGCCGGCCAGGCGGTGGAATTCAGCCGCAAGATTGCTGTGCGCGCCCTGGGCGAGAACACACGCGCCACGGTCGAAGCTTACATCCGCGACCAACTGCAACATTGCGAGCTGGCCGATCCGCGTTACCGAGATTTGCTTCAGCGCCAGGCGTTCACCGACCCGGCTGTGCGGCTGGAAGAGCCGGTCGAAACGCTCAGCGGCCGTTATTGGTACAACCTGCATCTGGTGCTCGTGACGGATGGACGCTGGCGCATGGGTGAGAACGAGGCCGCTCGGGTGCGCGCCGGCGCGCGCGCGGCGGCGGCCGCCTGCGGTTACGGAGTGGCCAAAATTTCGATCATGCCGGATCACGCCCATTTGGCCGTGCGCGGGCGGCCGGACGATCCGCCGCGAAAAATCGCGGAGACCATCCAGAAGGAAACGGCGCGACAGGCAGGGATGCTGGGGCTGTGGAAACCGACGTTTTATGTGGGGACTTTTGGGGAGTATGGAATGGCTGCGGTGCGTGGCGGCCGATAGCCGCAGAACTTATTCACCTGCCGGACAAGCCGGCAGGGGTCTCGGAATGCCAGTGGCGAGTCTGACATGCCGGCAGGGGCCTTCTGCAACGCTCCGTGGGCTTGCCCCGCCGGAGTTCTCCTTCTGCGCCCCCTGCCGCCTTGCGCGGCAGGAGCGAAAGTTCTGGAGCTACACCCAACCGGCTTCGCGGGCGTGGGCCATGCCGTCGGTATAGAGATCCATCGAGGCATCGCTGCCGTCGAGGGCGACGAACATGCGGACGAAGTCGGCCAGTTCCGCGGGCGCGGACTGTTTGCCGAATTCCTTGGAGACATCAGATATCACTGCGTCCAAGCCGTACTCCATCGCCACCTGGATGAAGGCCCGCAGGTGGCCGATGCGGCGCTTGCGCGCGCCGTAGACCCAGTTGGAGACGCCGAGCAGCGCGTGGACGCCCTTCATCTCTGCATCGCCGCGGATCTCCCGGATGGCAAGGAAGCTGTTGCGCGTATGCGAGCTCTTGATATTGCCTGCGCCGTCCATAAAGCCGTCCGTGCCGATGCCGAGGGTGACAGTGTCGAAGAACAGCTCCGCCGGTTGGAAGCCGGCGGCGACGCAGCGCGCGAACAGTTGCCGGGCCGCGGCCACCATCTCCGCCGTGGACTTCAGCGGGCCTTCCTTGCCGACCAGCAGGCAGACGACGCTGAAGGCACGCTCCTGGCGGCGCTCGAGCAGCCTGGCGTAGCGCTCGGTCTCGCAGAAGGTGACGGAGTTCACCAGCGGCGGGCGCAGGTCCTGGCCGAGCCCCAGCCACTCGTCGAGGCCGGCCTCGAGCACGGCGGGGTTGGAGCTGTCCACGCACGGCGGCACGCCATCGCTGACCGCGTGCACCAGCCGCACCATCCGGCGCATGAAGTCGGGCGCGTCCGGCGCGCCGAGCGCGTCAATGTTGAGGTCAATGTAATCCCCGCCCTCGGCGGCCTGCGTGCGGATCAGGTCCTCGAGCGCCACCCGGCCCCGATTGTAGCGCGTGCCGCCTTCGGCGCCCAGCCCGTAGAGGAACTTCATCGTCGCGCCCGCGAACGGCAGGGAGGCGTGGATCAGCTCGGCGATCTGGATCAGACCGCTGCCGGCGAGGGGGTTGGGCTGCGCGCTGTGGTCGCGCCCGAAGAACTGGTTCAGCACCGACGCCGTGTCCTGCAGCGCCGGAATGCGCCGCGGCAGGGTGAGGCGTTTGAACTCCTCCAGGGCATGGCGGTGGAGGGCCCGGTAGTAAACCTTTTCGCCGACGCACACGCGGTTTTCGTTGTTGCCGCAGAGGCCGGTGGGGCCGGCGTCGCCGCACGGGACGTTGTCGAGGCCCTTCTCGCACTGGCCCATGGTGCAGACGTACTCGTTCTCCGGCAGAAAGCAGTCCCCGCAATGCGCGCACTGGTAAACGACCCCCTTGCCGAAATCCTCGATGTTCTTGAACAGCCGGTACAACGCGCCTTCACGCTCGGCTGACTTGTTAAAGGGTCTCAGTAGGGCCTTGGCCACGCCATGCAGAGCGCCGTCCTCCGCGAACAGGAGGTCGTGGGCCGCGTGCGAGAAGCCGGCGGAATGGCTGACCCTGGGCGGCGGGCTGTCGGCCGGCGCGAAGGTGAGGTTGTCGCGGAACTCGCGCCAGTCCCGGATGGCCAGCGCGCGGTCCGCGAGCTCCTCCAGTTCCGCCGCCGACCGGAAATCGCCGGGCTTGCCGAGATCGGCGCCGGCGTAGCCCAGCGCGCGGAACATCGCGACCTGCTGCGCGGCGCGGGTGAGGGCCTGGTCTTCCTGCTCGCCGTGCAGGCGCTGGAGGAAGGCGTCGGTGACCACGCAGCCCGGGAGCTCTTGCATGAAGCGCGCGGCGACTTCGTTGATCACCAGGGCGTTGCCGAAGATGGGCGTCTGTTCGGCGGCGAGTTCGGCGATGAGCTTTTCCGAGCGGCCCGCGTCCCAGCCCGCCTGGCAGACGAGAAAGGCGGCGCCTTCGCGCACCTTCTTGGCCGCCTTGATGTACTGCATGGCCAGGGAACCGGGGGTGTACTTGAACGGCGAGACGGCCGCGCCGGCGCTGAGCTGCGGCAGGGCGGCAAAGGCGTCGAAGTTCTTAGCCTTTTTCAGCAGCTCGACGTTGACGCGGCTCGCGAGCTGCAGCAGGCCGAGCGCGTCCAACTCGAACACGCCGCGGCCGGCCGGCACGTCGCCGGTCAGGGCTAACATCGTCGTGATGCCGCCCTCGAGCAACGCCTGCAGCAGCACCGTCAGGGCGTCGGTGTTCATGTCCTTGCCGGTCACATGGGGGATGACTTCGATTTCCTCCGGCAGTCCTTCCGCGCGCAGGATGGCCAGGGCGGCCTGGTGGTCGTAGGACACATTGCCGCCGGGGTTCTGCGTCAGGGTGATTGCGGGAAACGCCAGCCGCTGGGCGGCGTATTTCTTATTCAGCTCCGGGAGCGCTTGGGCGAGTTTGGCGATGTGGCGCACGTCGGCGGCGCTGTGCGGCGTGCATTCAACCGTCAGGCAAAAAAAACCATCCCGGATGGCCGTCAGCAACTTCATCTCGCAATCCTTTCTTTGGTCAAGCCCCTGCTGTCGGTGCGCGGCGCGTCGTATTAACATGCCGCCCGACCCGCCGTCGAGTGCAGAACAGGGGCCCAGGTAATGGGTCAGGTACAGTACCCCCGTGCGACCGAGGCCTTACAGGCCTCTAATCCGAACGTAAGCCAGCAGCGCAGGCCTACTTTGCCGGGGCTTCCGCGGCCGCGGCTTTCCGGGCCTGCTCGAGGAGCTCCGCCACTGCGGCGGCCGGGACCAGGTGGCCATGGGGCGGCGGCGGTTGCGCGGCCATGGCGGCCATGCCGGGCCGGCGCGCACCGCGGGCTTCCTCGCGACTGATGGTGTTGATGCCCAGCAGACGCCCGTCGACGAGGAAGGTCGGCAGCCCCAGTCGATGCGGGCCGCCGGGATTGGTGCCGACCAGATACTCCCGGCGCGGCCGGGTGGTGACGGCGATGACCTTGCCGATGTCCGCGGCGGGCCGGAAATGATAATCCTTACCCAGGCGGCTGAGGGTGAGCACGTCCGTGTACACGTCCGCCTGCGTGTCCCGCTCGAGGATGACGGGTTTGAACACCGGCCGCGGTTCGCCGGGCTTGGGGACCGGGGCGAGCACGGCCAGCGCGAGATCTTCGTCGCTCAGCACCAGGCGCGCGGGCAGCTCCGTGCCGTCGGGCAGGACATAGACGAGGCGCTGCTCGATGTGCTTCCATTCTTCGGCGCTAAAGCTGCTGCTGATTACCACGAGGCCGGAGGTATCCACGACGGTGCCGGCCAACGCGATGCTGCGTTCGCTGCGGCTCTCGACGGATTTGAGCGTCCCCTGCACAATCAGCACGGAATCCTGATGGGTGGCGATCAAAGCCTGCGCCCGGTCAGCGGGTATTTCGGCCCGAACGCCGGCCCCGAGCAGTGGTCCAATCAGCAGCGCGGTGCAGGCCAGGAAGGGTGTTTTCATGATGGTTTCCGGGGCCAGACAACGGGGCGGCCCGTTTATTTTTTGACGGCTGCCTCCGGAGGCGCAGATTTACGGGCGCGCGCGACCCAGTCGCGGATGTCGGCGGCGGGAATGATCACCGGAATGACGTTCAGGTTCTGCAGAGAGGGCGGCAGGCCCTCGGCGCGGGGCGCGCGATAGTGGACGGACCCGAGGCCGATGAAGCAGCCGTCCGCCGCGAAAAAAGGCAGGCCCATGAATTGCGGCACGTCTTGGACCTGGGGAATGAACAGCGCGCGCGGCTTGTCCAGCAGGGCGCACAGGACGCCGCTGTGCAGGAAAGGTTCGCGCTGGAAGTTTACGCCGGTCCGTCCGACCAGGATAAACGACTCAAACGGCGCGGGGAGCATGGTCCGCTCCAGTTGGATGGCCGGCATTGCGGCGGGCGGTCGGCCCGACGCGGCGTCCGGCGCCAGCAGGGTCAAATGCAGGTCATCGTCCTGAGTCACGATTTTGGCCGGCACTTCGGTTTTGTCGGGCAACAGGAAGTGCAGCGCCTCCAGCCGCGAGATGAACTGGATTTCAATGGTTTGTCCCTGCTGCTCCATGCGGATCGGGCCCTTGACCAGGCTGCCGATGGGATCCAGCAACAAGCTGCTTGCGGCGACCAGGCCGGAAGGATCCAATACGGTGCCGGGACACTCGACGGGGATGTCGAACTGCTGTTGGACGGCTGCGCCGCTGGTGCGGACGCTCATCTTGAGCGTCCCTTCGATGGTCACCACGGCCGGCTGGTTGGTGCGGAGGATCAGCTCTGCGGCGGCCGGAGGGATCTCGGCGCGGGCAGCCGTCATCCCGAGGGACAGCGCCGCGGCCAGGATCAGCCGGCGGAGGGACCGGCTCACGGTTTCGCCCCTTCCGGCGCGCCGGCCGGAGCGGTCTTCGGCGGCGCGGCTTTCGCCGCGGCCTGGCGCGCCTGGTCCAGCAAATCCTGCAATTCGCCGGTGGCCATCAGCGTCTGCTCCCCGATGCAGATGCCCAGCAGGCGGCCATCGGCGGTGAATGCCGGGACGCCGGCGTGCTCATCGCGGCCGATGATGTTGCTGAGATAGACGGTGCGGGGCTTCCGTTCCACGGCGTTGATATTTCCGGGCTCGGCCACGGATTGGTTGCCCATATTTTTGTCGAGGCGGCCGATCACGAACAGGTCGGCCAGCAGGTCGGCCTGCACCGCCGGGTCCCAAACGACTGCCTTGAAGGGCGCCGCCGGCTGTTCGGGCGCCAGGATGGCCAGCTCCAGGTCGGGGTCGGTCAACAGAATCTTCATGGCGATCTCGCCGCCCGTCGGCAGCAGCGCCTTCAAGTGGGACTCCCGGATATCCACCTTGCCATCCCCGAGCTGCAAGCCCAGATGGCTGCCGGCCACGATCATCAGGCCGGAGGCATCCACCACGGTGCCGCAACCGTGGGCCTCCCGCTCATGGATCTTGCTGCAGTGCGGGCACATGAACTTCACCAGGCCGGTGATGTTCAGCACGGCATCCTTGTTCGCCTTGAAAATGGCCGTCATGGTGGCTTGCGACATTTCGGCGGAGGCGTTGCCCGCCGCCAACAGCAGCGCAGGCACGAGACATGTCCGGCCTATAAACCTGGCTAGGGCCGCGCGCGGACTGTTTCTGTTGTTCATCGTTTTCCTCGGCGCTTGATCGCTCGCGGCCTGATGCCGGCCCGGCTGCCAACCGCCTTCAGCCCTGAGCCGTCAATCATGCTGCTCCGCCGCCGCGGCGGTTTGCGGCCAGACTGGCTCCACCTCGACAAAGCGCGTGTGGACGCCGCGCCGCAGGAAGAAAACCACGCGGCGGGCCTTGTCCTGTGCGGCGGTCTTCAACAACCGCTCCGCGGTATCCACGTCGGCGGTGGTAGTGCCGTCCATGGCCAGCAGGATATCGCCGCCGGCCAGGCCGGCCAATTGTGCCCAACCGCCGGTTTCGCAGTGGGCGATCTTCACGCCCTGGAGGTCGCGGGGAATATTGCGGTGCAGGCGCTCCAGCTCCGTGAGATTCTCCACGGTCAGGTCGAACACGTCGTCTTTGTAGCGCTTGGGCTCCTCGGCAGTCTTGAGATCCTCCTCCAACGGAAGGTTGAGGCGGATCGGCTGGCCCTGGCGCAGGACTTCGCACTCCACCGTGCGGCCGATGCGGTAGCGGCGGATCTGGGTGTAAACATCGTCCACGTCCTCCGGCCGCTCGCAGCGGACGGGCTCGCCGTCGAACTTCACGAGGATATCACCCTGCTTCAGGCCGGCCTTTTCGGCCGAGTGGCCCGGATACACAAACGCCACCAGCGCGCCGCTGCGACCTTTCAAATGGAGCGCCTCGGCCAGATCGGGGCTGAGCGCCTGCAACTCCGCCGGCAGCCCCGGCTTGCGCGCCGGCTCGACGTCGGCCCGTTTCTTTTCCTTGCCGATGCGGACCACCGTCAGGTAGCGCATGGGGCCGTGATCGAACTTCACCAGCACCGGTTTCGGACCCTCGCTGTGCTCCAGCGTCGTCCGTGTCACGGCTTCCAGCGCGGCGACGTTATTGACGGGCTGGCCGTCCACCTCGATGAGAATGTCGCCCTCTGTGAGTGACGGCTTCGCCTCCGCCACGGCGCTGCCCAGTCCGACGGAAACCACCAACACCCCGTTGGTGGTCGGCTGCTGCTTTTCGATCGCGGAGATCACCGTCAGGTTACGGGCCACCATACCCCAGTCCTTGAATTCGCAGTCGTCGCCCCACGCCTTGCCGCGCACGCGTGTGACCAGGAAGAATTCCATGGTTTGGCCAGCGCGCAGCGCCGCCAGCCGCACTTTTTTCCCGACCGGCGTCCCCAGCAGCAGCCGGTTGAACGCCGGCAGGTCTTCCGGTATTTTCGCGTCCACGGCCGCGCCGTTAAACTCGGTCACCACGTCCCCGGCGCGCAGGCCGGCCGCCGCCGCGGGCGAGTCGGGCAGCACGCCGCCGACGACCACGCCGCGCTCCACGCCCATGTTTTTCGGCCGCGCCTGGCCTTCGATACCCGTCCAGCTCCGGTCCACGCGCCCCTGCTTGATCAACTGTTCCGTCACGTACTTGGCCAGGTTGCTGGGGATGGCCCCGCCCAGGCTGCCTAGGCCGATCTCGTTGATTCCGACGATTTCGCCCGCCGGGTTCACCAGCGGCCCGCCGCTGTTGCCCGGATAAATCACTGCGTCATGCCCGATCCAACGCACTACCGAGCCCACCGGCTCGCCTTCCTCGCGGAATTGGAAGTCGCCACCCGCGTAGGTGGGGAGCATCAGTTGCGTGTTGCTCACGATGCCCTTGGTCACCGACTGCGACACCGCCGCCGGGCAGCCCATCGCCAGCACCACGTCGCCCACCCGCAGCCGGTCCGAATCGCCGAAGCGCGCCACCTGCAGCGATTCCTTGCTCTTCCGCTTCGTCAGGTCCAACTGGATGATGGCCAGGTCCGTCAGCGGGTCCGCCGCCACCAGGCGCGCGTCCACTTCTTCGCCGTCGTACATCCGGCAGATCAGCCGCCGGGCTCGGCCCGCGACATGGTGATTGCTGATGATGTGGCCGTCGGCCGAGATGATCGCGCCGCTGCCCGCGCCGACCCGTTTTTCCAGCCGGCCGCTCCGCGGCTCCTCCATCACCACTTGGATGCGCACCAGCGCCTTGTACATCCGCGCCACCGCGCGCTCGACGCCCTCGTTGTTCGCGCTGCCGCCCCCCAACAGCGCGCCGTGGCCCGTGGACGGCGCTGTCCACGCCAGCGCCGCCGCCAGCGCCGCCAGCGCCCGGAAAATTTTCGCTGTCGTGTGCATAGGACTGCTCTTGAATCGCATCCGCCCGGCCGAAGATATCGTGCTGTGTCCTATAATGGCCCGCCCCGGCAAAGTCAAGAGCTGCGGCAGAGCGGCCGGCCAGCCGCCGCTGCGACCACCTCACAACAAACTATCCGGCCGGATGGTTTTTTGTTATGCGCCGGAACGGCGGCGGAGGGGCGGAACCGGTACGCCGGCGGGGGGTTCAGATGGAGCCGGCGACGGTCAACCGCGCGAAATGTTCGAAGCTGCGGTCGTAGGTGCGTTCGGCCTGGTCCGGGAAGCAGCAGGCGGGCAGTTCGCGGCTCCGCAGATGATACCGCAGACAATCGCAGCAAACGCCTTTACGGTCGCAGGGCTCGTAGCTGCAGTTGCAGCGGTTCCGGTTGTCCTGTTGTTTGCATTCCATGGCGTGCTCCTTGTGGCCGGGCCGGCGGAATGGTAACCAAGCGGCGCACGCGGCGCGACAGAAAAGTTGTACAAGCGCGGGGCGGAGGCTATACAATGCCGCCGTCCCATGCAAGCAACCTCCGGAGGGGTGGCTGAGTGGTTTAAAGCGCACGACTCGAAATCGTGAGTACCCTGACGGGTACCGGGGGTTCAAATCCCTCCCCCTCCGCCATTCTTCGCTCTGCGCCCGCGGACGGGCTTGAGCTACGAATGGCAGGCCAGAGCGGCGCAGAGCGAAGAATGCCCTCCGTAGCACAAGCCGTCAGGCGCAGGGCGTTAGGAGGGCACGCAGCGGACAGGAGATACCATGCATTATGTCTACCTCCTTCGCAGCATCAGCAGGGCGGATAAAACCTATGTCGGATTGACGGTAGATTTCACCAACCGGCTCGCCCAACATAATGCGGGCGAAGTGCCTTCCACATCCCGTTTTCGGCCTTGGACGCTGATCGCTTATATCGCTGTCCCGTCGCAGGAGAAGGCGATGGAGCTCGAACGTTATCTGAAATCCGGCTCAGGACATGCATTTGCACATCGCCATCTATGGTAATTCGCTGCAGCTCGACGCTCCGGCCGCCCTTGCCCGCCCCGCGCTCACGCCCCCGGCCCGAGCTGCACCATCGCGTGCCCACCCCGCGACCGGCCGGATCTGCGCTGGCAACCTGATGATGGAGATGGAGGGCAAACCCCATCCTGACAAGGCGTTCTCAGCTAGTCATCCAGTTGGTTCAGTTTTTGGGGCGCGACGTCTCACCAGACGTGAGGTCCGCGGTAGGCCTCGCTCGGGGTGGAAGCGATGGTTGGGCATTTATCATTACACACCATCTATGTTCGAGGACAACGCTCTTGTCGTGTTGATTCACCTTCAGGATGCGGAGCCCCTCACTTCCGAAGTCCTTGCCGGGGAAATAACCTTTGATGTCGGATTCGAGCAATTCGCCAGAATGGAAACTACGGATAATCACTTTGCCGTCAGATGACAGGCCCACGAGTCGGATTTGTACTTTGTCGTCAATGGGATTTGCCTCGGAGAGGATGATTTGTCACACGTAAAGAACATGCGAGTCGAGGGCTGGGAAATCAAGGGAAGTTACATCTTGTGGTTTTGGTGTACGGCATCCTGCCAGAATGCCAATCAGCGACACACTTATTGCTGGGGTCCACCTCCTCATTGTTCTCCGTTGCCCATATTCTGTAATAATTGGATGTTCACCTGGCATGTTTGCATGGCTATTTCGCCACGCTGCTGTAATGCAGCCGATGGTCCATGCCGTTCAATACTGCGGGATCCCGGAGTAATTCCTGCATCACTATGAGGACGGTGGTGATGACGGAGGGTTTTGTCAAGAAGATCCCGGCCAGTGAATGGGATCGGCCGCTGTTTTCCTACGGGGTGGGGGCCGCACGCTGACGCCTCAGCTCCCCGGCCTGAAGCGCACGGTGACCCGCGCAGTGCGCACCGGCTGTTTGAGCCGCAGGCCGAGGCGCGTGAACGGCGGTTTGCTCTGCTCGGCGATGGTCTCCGTCGTCACTTCAAAACCGTCCGGCGTCTCGATCTCCGCCGTCAGACGCTCGGCCCCCAGGCTGAATTCCAGGGTCTTGGGACCGGTTTGTTTCCAACTCCCGTTGGTCGGCAGGCCCAGCTCAAAGGCCACTGGCTGGTCGAAAGCCACGTCGTCGGCGATAGTCACGGCGCCCGGAGCGCGACGCTCGTAGCGCAGGGTGCGCACCAGTTTTTTCAGCTCAGGCACCGCGTAGGCACAGGCGAGGTCCATGCTGATTTCATCGGCCGCGTCGGTAAAGCGGGTGGACAGGATCTGAGGATGAATCCTGGTGGCGTCCACCTGCAGCCGGCCCGCCACGACCGGTACCGGGTGGCCGAACGAATTCAACAGCTTCAAGGTGTAGCGTTCCTTGCTGAACGTCTGGCTGGTATAGCTGTGCGGCCCGCCGGGTTCGCCCACGGGCTCTTCCCGGCCCAGCGCGATGACGAAGGAGCCCACGTCGTTGTGGCTGTGACTGCTGTTGCCGCCGGCCTTGATGGCCGCGCCGAGACGGCAGCCGGAGCCGGGCGCCGGGCGGCACACCAGCACGCCGGCCTGGTCGAAATAGGAGCGCAGGCCGGCGGGAGGCTCCGCGCCACTGCCCGTCAGGGCCTTGAGCTTGCCGGGCGTCGGGTCGAGGAACACGGTGGCCAGGCTGCCGCGCGGCGGCGGCAGCGGCGCAGCTTGCTTGCGGCCGAGGCCCAGTACCCGGTCGCAGGCTTGGATCAATTCCGGGCTGGCCTTGGTCCCGAAATGGCAATCGGCAAACGCGGGCACCGACTGCTCCACGATCTGGATTCTGATCCCGTACAGCGCCGCCTGACGGACCTTGGATTCGGCGCATAGATCGGTCTGTCCGCCCGTGGCGCGGAAAAGGATTTCCCGCAGGTGGAGAAAGGACCCGAAGCCGTAATTCCAGTAGCCGACGCCTTCGTCGCAGTAGCCGTCCGCCCGGAAGCTGTTCAGGTAATAGCAGACGTGGTGCTCGGCCGCCGCGAGGAACAACGCCCGCTCGCGGCGGTCGGGCAGCGCGGCCAGGGCTGCGCCGCAGATGCCCGACAGACAAACGGGATTCCAATTATTCTGCACCGGATGCGCTTTGTTGCCCAGCCACCAATTTTCCTGGCCGGTGGCCAGCGTGTGTCGGATCGGAGTCCACACGCGCTGCTCCAGCGCCGCCATCACGCGCTGCCGCGTGGCCGGCGTCACCCGGTCGCCCAGCAGATACAACGCCTGGGCCAATTCCCAGCCGAACGCCGCCGAGCGCAGATCAACCGCATAGGCCCGGCGATGAAAATTATCCAGACTGTGATCGTGGGCCGGCATCGTCCAGGTCGGTTCCGCCGCATACTCATCGAGGACCTGGTTCAGCTTGTCCGTGAAGCGGCCTTGGTTATCGAGACCCTCGGCCATGACCAGCGGATAAAGCCAGGCCGCCCGGCGTTGCATCATCTTCTGCCCGGTTTCGCGCCGGCCCACCCGGCTGTATTCCAGGTAGTCTTCGTCGCTCCACGCCGGCAAGGTCTTGGGCAGCAATTTCGCGGCGTCGGCGACCACCGCGCCGAGTCGGGCGCGCAGATGCGGGTCGTCCCAGAATTTCCGGTCGCTGATCGGCCGGCCCAGGCCGGCCGGCTGTTCCGGCAGCAGTGCTGCTATGGTAGCAATGCGCTGCGGATCCAGTTCCCGGAAGGACTCTTCGGCCGGCCGGCCGGCAGCGCAGGTGACTACCAACAGCAGGGCCAGCCCGCGGGCGCACGTGGCCGACCGGTGGCCGGATGGCTGTGGCGGACTCGTTCGTCGTCGACGTGGGATGCGGCCGTTCATTTGCCGGGAGACTGAGCCGCCGGCGGGGGCGGCCAGCGCAGGGCGTCGGGTTCGCGATACAGCGCCAATTCGGAGAGCGCGGGACAGACCGGCGCCTTCACAATGCGCAGGCGGACTTTCTCCGTGGTGACGTCGCCGCCGCGCCACAGCCGCCGCGCTCCCAAGGCCGTGCCGTGGGCGAACTCGACCCAGACTTCGTTCTCCCACCGGTCCAGCGCCCAGTCTTCCACGCGCTGGCCGAGCGGTAGGAATTCGCGCAGGCTGACGACATTGAACGTCACGGCCCGGCCGAAGTCGAGCACCAGCTCCGGCGTCGGGACGTTGTCGTCGGTGCTCCAGTACGTGTCGCGCTTGCCATTCAGCGCCTGTTGCGCCCCAAAGCGGACGTCGCCGCCGCGCACGTTGCTCGCCGTGGCCTTGGCGCCCCGGGCTAGGTCCTGGGCGAACGTGGCGTCGAGGATCTTGCGGAAGCCCTGCAGCGACTGCACGTCGTTCTCGTGAATCCGCCCGCGGCGGTCGGGCGGCAGGTTGAGCAGCAGCGCCGCGCCGCGACCGACGGATTGATAGTAGAGGTCCACCAGGTTATGCGGGCTGCGCACGCGGTTGTCTTCGCTCGCGTGATAGAACCAGCCGGGGCGGATGGAGACATCACACTCGCCCGGCACCCAGTGCGTGCCCGGCCGGTCGCCCCGGTTGAGGCGCCCGCTGTCCGCATTGCCCGGCGAGAAATCGTTGCGATTGAGCGTGGCCCAGCAGGGATCGCCCGCCATGCCCTGTTCGTTGCCGATCCAGCGCACCTCGGGTCCGGCATCGCTGAACATGCAGGCCATGGGCTGGAGGTCGTAGACGATCTTCCAGGTGTTGGCCCAGTCGTAGTAGGTCCGGTTGTCTATCCGCCGCTGTCCCCCCGCGCCGCCGTACCAGCCGGTGCCCCCGTTTGCGCCATCGAACCACACCTCGGAAATAGGCCCATAATTCGTCATCAGCTCGCGCAACTGGTTGCGGTAATACTCGAGGTACTCCGGCTTGCCGTAATCCTTGTGGTTGCGATCCCACGGCGAGAGATAGGTGCCGAAACCCAGCCTGTGCTTTTTGCACGCGTCGGCGATCTCCCGCACCACGTCGCCTTGGCCGTCCTTCCACGGCGAATGCTTCACCGAGTGTTCCGTGAACTTGGACGGCCAGAGGCAGAAGCCGTCGTGGTGCTTGCACGTCAGGATCAGGCGCTGCATGCCGGCCTCCCGTGCCGTCTGCACGATCTGGTCCGCGTTGAAGTCCGTCGGGTTGAAGACGGTTTCCTTCTCGTTGCCAACCCCCCATTCCTTGTCGGTGAACGTGTTCACCGTGAAATGCAGGAACCCGTAGAACTCCGCCGCGTGCCACGCGAGCTGCCGCGCGCTCGGCGCGGGGCCGTAGGGCGCGGGCGGTTCGGCGGCCGGCGCCCATCCCAAGGATGGGGAGAACAGGACAGCCAGTAGGGCAAGGCTTGGACGTGCGGATCTTTTCATGGGCGTTCCGATTCGGTTTACGGTTTTAATGTCATGGCAACATACAATCACCGGCCGGCCTGGCAGCGCGGCCGCAGCCGCGCGCTCATCGTACGCTCACGGATGAGCGCGTCAAACGGGTTTGCGGGCCACCACGAGTGAATGCATGCCCTCGTCCCGCCGCACCAACCGGGCGCCCGTGAACCCGGCGGCGGCCAGGTCGGCAGATACTTCGGTCAGCGTGTAGGTGCCGCCGGCCGCCGTGCCGACCAGCATGTTGACCGCGAACAGCGCGCCAGCCACCGGCGCCGTCCGATCCGGCGCCATGATGATGTCGCGGATGGCGATCCGCCCGCCCGGGGCCAGCGCGCGATGGATCCGGGCGAAGAGACGCCGGTTCTGCGCCCGGGAATGCTGGTGGATGATCGCGCTGACCCAGGCCAAGTCCGCCCCCGGCGGCAACGAGTCCTTTTCAAAATCGCCTGCAACCAGGGTGACCCGGTTCAGGCAGCCGGCGGCCTTGAGCCGTTGCCGGGCCAGCGGAATGACGTCCGGCAGGTCAAACAGAATCGCGGTTGCCCCGGGCCGCAGGCGCAGAAAAGCCGCGGTCCACGTGCCGGACGCGCCGCCCACATCGAGCAGGCGGCGAAACGGGATCGTCCGCAGCGGCATGATCACCTGGTCGGCCACGGGCGCGGATACATTGTCCATGGCGCCGATGTAGGCAGCCAGGTCGGCCGCGGCGCCGCGCACGCTCGGCCGGCGCTCGGCCGGCCGGCCGGTCTTGACCGTCCGGGCCAGGTGGGCCCAGCGCCGCAAACAGTTCGCCCGATGCTGTACCATCGCCAGCACGCTCTGCGGGCCGGTGTGCGTGAGCACCGCCGCCACGCCCCCGGGCACGGCATAGCGCCCGTTGCGTTTGGCGAGCAACTGCAACGCCACCAAGGCATCGAGCAACACGGCGGTGCCGCGCATGTCGGCGTCCAGCATCCGGGCTAGTCCAGCGGCGGACTGCGGCCGGTGGGCCAGGGCGTCAAACAAGTCGAGGTCGGCGGCCGCCGCCAGGACGCAGGCCGGCTGAAATTGCTGGATCAATTGCAAAACGTCCTCGGCGGTCCAGTGGCTGCGCATGCCCTGAATCAACCACATCGCCCGCAGGGCGTCAAGCGGCGGCGCGTTGTCAGAAGCGGCGGGCGGGTGTAGAGTGAACTCAGGATCGGACAACCAAGGAGCGTCTATGGACAAGTTCAAAACCATCCCCGCCACCGCCATCGCGGACAACCCGTTCAAGCTGAT
>CAIQIC010000265.1 GCA_903871765.1 uncultured Lentisphaerota bacterium | reverse complement strand
CGTTCCGCGAGCCGGGTTCGACCGATACCAAGCCGCCTCGGACTCAGGCCCCCAGGCAATCAGGCGCCGGGGACCGCGGGCAGCCGAAAGGAGACCCCAGCCAACCCCCGGCGGACAAACGCCGAGGCCGAGACAGCCGCCCTCGCGGACGCGGAGGCCCCGGCGGAGATCGCGGCCCGAAAAAGGATTCGACGGGGGAATCGTAAGGTCGTAGGTCGTAAGTCATAAGTCATAGGTCGGGATGCGGCCTGTCTTCGCACCCCGTTCCTGCGTACGATCACTTCAGTCGGTTTCCCCGCTCACACTGAACCTCGGGCTGGTGGATACTCTACTTCCCCTGCTCCGCCTTCATAGTCGCGCAGCCGAAAATCGCGCCCGTGCTGCTCTCCTGATACGGACGGAATTTCACCGTGATCTTATCCCTGCCGGCGATCAGAGCCGCCGGGATGGGGTAGTCTTTGTCGATCTGCCGCCGGTCGAATTGCAACTGCGCGGTCTCGTCATATTCCTCGGTCGCGAACACCTTGCCATTGATGAGTATATCATACGCCATCTCTTCGCGCCCGCCCGACCACGTGGACACGCTCAGCACCATCGGGGTGTCCTTGAGCACCTTGAGGTCCCAACTCCACCAGTCCGGAGCATCGGCAAACCGGGGGTAAGACGGCCCCTGCCTGCCGGTTCCCAGGTTCGTGCCCTTGAGCTTGTGCGTGGCTTCGCTCTCCTGGTTGCGGGCGATGACCCTATCCACAACGCGCGCCTCTCTGGCCGCCTTGGCCCTTTCCTCGGCGCGCCAGGTCCAGTAGCCTTCGCTCTTCGGGTCGATCACTTTCCAGTAAACCGTGTAGCGCTCCTTGATGATCTTGTTGAGCGGGACGAAGGTTACATCCGGCCTGTTCGCGGCTCGGGCGATGAATGTGAGGACCTTGCCGGGAACGGGCTTGAGCCACGACAGATCGGTGTGGGAATCAATTAGCAGGTTATCACGGTCATTGACGAGCCCCGCCAGGACTATCGGGCCATACATAATCGCCATCACGTTCCCGTCGTCCGGCATCGGATGGGTGTGCAGGCTCATCGGCATCTCGATTGTGATCGTGTCGCCGTCTTTCCACTCTCTATCAATGGCCACGTAGCTCGTCGGCACTATCGATTCCTCTTCGGCCACGGGCTGACCGTTGATCTTGAGTTTAATGCCATTAGTCGCCCAGTAGGGGATATGGACCTTGATGGCAAACTCGTCCGGACTCTTCGTATGGACGGTGAGAGTAGTCCCGGGCTGCTCGGGGAAGTTGGTCTTCTGCTCGATCTGAACGCCCTTCTCGGTCCAATCGAGCACGGACGAGATGAACAGGTTCACGTAAAGGCTGTTGTCATCGTGGAAATAGATGCTGTCCCCGGTCTTGGCCCAGGTCTCGACTCCCGTGCCATAGCAGCACCAGAATTCGTCGTAGGCCGTGCCCCAGTTCATGGTGCTGCCGGGAGCGAGGGGGACGTAGTAGAGCATCTGGCCGTCTCGGGCATCCTGCGTGCCCATGATTCCGTTCCAGAACGCCCGCTCGTAAAAGTCGGCATAGACCGGGTCCGGGTTCCACCCAAAGAGCACACGGGTCAGCTTGAGCATATTGTGAGTCTTGCAGACCTCGGCGTTGGAGCCACCCAGCGAGTTCGCAAGCTTATTCGGAGCGGTCCATCG
>CAIQIC010000264.1 GCA_903871765.1 uncultured Lentisphaerota bacterium | reverse complement strand
CGGAGCGGATGAGGCGAAGAAAAAAGAGCTTGCCCGCGAAACACGCGAATAGACGCGAAATGCGGACGCGGAAGACGGGAAGATGATTCATCACCGCAGGTTTATGGCGGGCAAGGATGAAGAAGATGACCGGGACGGAAGATATTGTAGTAATAGTTTTATCGTTCTTCTTTCGCGTCTTCTTCGCGTGTTTCGCGGGCAAATCCTTCTTCCGTCGTGTTTTCGAGCCGAAAGGGCAACCACTGACCACGGACCACGGACCAATGACCCAATCATCATTTCACGAACAGCAGGGCGACGCCGAGGAAGGCGAGCAGGGCGCCGGATAACGTATGCTTTCCTAACGCGGCATAGCCGCAACTGGACCAGATTCAAACCGCCAAGGCGCCAAGATCGCCAAGTTTGGAAAGAGGCTACCCCCTGGACGAAAGGTCTTTAGCTATGCCGAGGGCGAGGGCCAGCGGAACCGCCCAGATGCGGGGCGAGAGGCGCTCGACGGTGTCGCCGGTGTGGAGGAGAATACCGTGCGTGGCCGCAGCGGGGTATTCGTCCAGGAAGGCCTTGAGACCATCCGTGTCGTCGAGGCGGGGTCGCGAGGTGGTCTTGACCTCCAGGGGGGTCAGACGACCCTCGTGCTCGATGACGAAATCCACCTCTTTACCCGTGGTGGTTCGCCAATACAGCAACTCTGGACCGGGGGTCTGCGTCTCGCGCCAAACGAGCAGGGCAACGAGCACAAGGTTCTCCAGGATAAAACCCGCCAGGTCGCTGGCGGCCAGTTGCGCCGGGGTGTGCAGTCCGGCCAGAAAACAAGCCAGTCCGGTATCGCACAGGAATAACCGCGGCGCCTTGATCAGCCGCTTCGTGCGGTTGACAGCGTAAGCTGGCAACCGGTAAAGGAGGTGAGAGGTCTCCAGCAGGGCGAGGTAGCGGTGGACGGTTGGTTGCGACATGCCGGCGTCGCGCGCCATGTCAGTCTGGTTCATCAGTTTAGCGGTACGCAAAGCGACTATGCGCAACAGGCGGCGGAAATCCGCCAAGTGCTCGATGGTCGAGAGCATTTGCAGGTCGCGTTCCAGATAGGTGCGCACATACCCGTCAAACCAATCGGTGCGGGCCGGCAGGTCATTGACCAGTGCGGCGGGGGGAAAGCCGCCCGCGAGCGCCACCTGACGCCAGTCCCTGCGGGGTGTGTGTACATCGCGAAAGGCCCCGGGATCCGACAGGAGTGCGTCCCATGGGCCGCAGGCGCCGGCCCCCGCCAGTTCGGAAGGCGTCATCGGCATCAGGGTCTTGTAAACGGCCCGGCCCGCCAGCGACTCCGAAACTTTGCCGAGCAGCGCCAGATTCGCGGAACCGGTGAGCAGGAACTGACCGGCCTGACGCTTGCGGTCCACGCGCCGCTTGATCGCGAGCAGCAGTCCCGGGCTGCGTTGCACCTCATCGATCGTGAGCGGTTTGGCCGAGTCCAGCAGTGTATCCGCTTCCCGTTCAGCCCGGTCGGCCATCTCCATATCGTCCAGGGTTACGTAGGCCCGGTCTTTTCCCAGGAGTTCGCGCGCCAGTGTTGTCTTGCCCGTCTGGCGCGCACCGGTCAATACCACCACGGGCGCACGCGCTAGCGCGGCGCGCAGGGCCGGAACCAGACACCGGCCCAGCGTTGTATGATTGTTATTCACGGCGTGAATGATATGCCAACCATGCTGCGCAGGCAAGTGAATCATTTCACGAACAGCAGGGCCACGCCGAGGAAGGCGAGCACGGCGCCGGCAACGGCCGGGAAGCGGATGCGCTCCTGGTACAGCCAGCGCATGCCGGGGATGATCATGACCGGCGCCAGGGCCAGGAACGTCTGGGCCAGGCCGGTCGAAATATGCCGGACGGCAACCATCATCAGCGTGACGCCAATGAACGGGCCCGCCAGCGCGCCAAGCGCGATGATGCCCAGCGCGCGCCGGTCCCGGCAAGCCTGGAAGAGCAGGGGATAGCGGCGTTTTCCGGCGAGCGCAGCGCCGGAGAACAGCAGGACCAGAAAACAGGCCAGGCCGGCGAGCAGCCGTATTTCGGTGGCCGCCAGGGCGGAGATCTCGGTCTGCATCCCCAGCTTGGCAAACACCATGGCCACCGCCTGCCCGGCCGTGCCGAGGAACGCCAGGGCGCCGCCGCCCCAGGTGAAGACGTAGCGGCGGCCGGACTCCGCCGGCGAGGACGGGGATTCCAGGATCACGCCGACCACGCCCGCCAGCGTCAGCCCCATGCCGAGCCAGTGGATCAGGGCGAGCTGCTCGCCGAGGACCAGCCAGCCGAGCAACGCGGTCAGGGGCGGGGCCAGGGACAGGATCAGCATGCCCAGCCGCGGGCCGATCAGCAGGAAGGCCCGGAATAGGAACAGGTCGCAGACGAAAAAGCCAAAGACGCCCGATAACGATAAATAGAGCCAGACCCGGGGCGGGACCGCCAGGGGAACCGGCGCGCCCTGCGTCAGCCACAGGCCCAGCATCAGCATGGGCAGGGCGAACAGCAACCGGATCACATTGACCGCCAGCGAGCCGACGCGCTCGCCGGCGGCGGTCCAGCAGAGCGCGCTGAGCATCCACAGGAAGGCCGTGGCCAGCGCCGCCGCTTCTCCCGCGTAGTTGGACATGGCCGGAGCTTTTCAGGAAGCGCCCCGCAGCGCAACGGAAAACAGCGGGAAGGTCAGTGGTCTGTTGTCTGTTGTCAGTTGTCCGTTGTCGGTGGTCCGTTGTTGGCAGCTTGCCCGCTTCCGCCCTTCGCGTATATTCGCGTGTTTTGCGGGCCCATGCTTCGATTAATCCTCTTCCCCTCCGCGGCTCCGCGTGAAACTGATTCTCTGTCTGCTGCTCCCGCCTTCGCCGGGAGGCTGGGGATGGCCGGTCCGAAGAGACGACAAGGCGGGCTTTCGCGACGGACGCGAAATGGAGGGGCATGCAGATTGAACCACAAAGGTCTGCAGGGATTCACGGAGAGCGTATCCGCCATGATGAGCAGGAAGAACAGAAAGCGACCACTGACCACGGACTACTGACTTCTGCCTCAAACATGTGCGATCGCGCCCACCGGACAGCCCTCTTCCGCCTGCAAAGCGTCACCCCGATAGGCTTCGGGCACGGGATTCAGCTTCACGTGCGATTTGCCATCCACCTGTTCGAACACATCCGGGCAGGTGCTCTCGCAAGCGCCGCACCCGATGCACAACTCTCGATCCACGCTGAACTTCATGCTGGTTCCCCTAAACTCACTCAAGCCCTCGATTCCAGTGGCGCGCTAACGCCGTCCATCCTGTGGGTGCGCGCAAGGGTAAACGCGGCGCACAACATGTCAACCCAAAAGCAGCAGGCGGAAACGGCGACAGAGGCAATGGCCCGCGAAACACGCGAAAGAGCGCGAAAAGGAAGCGGGGAAGAATGACGCATACAGTCCCGCGTTTATGCTTAACGTTTTCCGCGGGGCTGGAAGCCCGCCCACGAATGAAAGATGGGATACGGGATCTTTTGTTTATTT
>CAIQIC010000263.1 GCA_903871765.1 uncultured Lentisphaerota bacterium | reverse complement strand
GATCACGCGTGATACCGGCCCGTCCGCTGTGTTGTCGCGGGACGGCGCGTATACTTATACAGCGCCGCCCGCGCCGCCTTGCGGCCGAACCGGTCTGACGCGCTCCTGCGCGGGGGCTTCGCCCGACCCGATCCGCGCCACGTTTACACCCATCGCGCGGACGCGCTGGGGAAGAGGTTGTCGCTTTGCGGGAAGAGAAGGTGGACACGACGGAGGCCAGCCCAAGTTGACACGCTCCCGTTTGGTCCTCCTTCGGAGGAAACCCAATCTGCCCTCCAATGGAGGATTTTCAACAACAACACGATTCGCCCCGCCGCAGACGGCGGGTGGGGGCCTTGTTATCGGTCTGACTGAGGCTCAGTTTGTCGGACATCGTCTTCCGTCCTTGGATGGCATACGCCTGGGCCTTTCGTTCTGAATTCTGTCTACTGAATTCGGTTGAGTCGCGCTTGCGCGCCGTGACTGGAGTGGTTAGTATGGAGGACATGACGACGGCGATGGGGCCGGCGGACCAGGAGATCTTTTGTGGACCGGGTGGACGATTTGCGGGCGCAGATTCTGGGGCTGGTGCGGGAATATTGGGATGCCCGCTTCCGGCCGGCGGATTTCCGGCCGGGACAGGACCTCGTGCATTATGCCGGCCGGGTGTTCGACCCGGACGAAATGGGCCGGCTGGTGGAGTCCAGCTTGGATTTCTTCCTGACCGCCGGCCGTTTTTCCGAGGAGTTCGAAGCCACCTTCGCCGAGAAACTGGGCGTGGGCAATGCGTTGCTCGTCAATTCCGGATCGTCGGCCAACCTGGTGGCGCTCACCGCGCTGACCTCGCCCAAGTTGGGGGTGCGGCGGCTGAAACCCGGCGACGAGGTGGTCACCGTGGCTGCCGCCTTCCCCACCACCGTCGCGCCCATGGTGCAAAACGGGCTGGTGCCCGTGTTCGTGGATGTCAACCTGGGCGATTATACCGCCATCCCGGAGCGGCTGATCGCAGCGGTCGGACCCCAAACCCGGGCCATCATGATGGCGCACACCCTCGGCGTGCCCTTCTGCCTGGACGTGGTCATGGACCTGGCGCGCCGGCATGACCTCTGGGTGATCGAGGATAATTGCGATGCGCTCGGCTCCCGCTACCGGGAGCAACTGACCGGCACCTTCGGACATATTGCCTCGCATTCCTTTTATCCCGCCCATCACATCACCATGGGCGAAGGCGGCTGCGTGGTCACCAACGACGATGTCCTCGCCGGCCTGGCGCGTTCCTTCCGCGACTGGGGGCGGGATTGCTATTGTGCCGGCGGTGAGAACAACACCTGCGGCAAGCGTTACAGCCAGCAGTTCGGCACGCTGCCCGCGGGGTACGATCACAAGTACGTGTACAGCCACATTGGCTACAATCTCAAGGTGACGGACATGCAGGCCGCCATCGGCTGCGCCCAACTGGCCAAACTGGACGGATTCGTCGCGCAGCGGAAGGCGAACTACACGCGCCTGATGACCCTGCTGCAACCCTTCGAACAGCGCCTCATCCTGCCGCGGGCCACGCCGCACGCCGAGCCCTCCTGGTTCGCTTTCCCCATCACTGTCCGGCCCGACGCCGGCTTCTCCCGGAACGACCTGACCCGGTGGCTGGAAGAGCGGAAGATCGAAACACGCAATCTGTTCAGCGGCAATCTGCTCCGGCATCCCGCCTTCGAGAACATCGCGCACCGCGTCGTGGGTGACTTGCGGAACTCGGACCTGATCACCACCAACACGTTCTTTGTCGGTGTTTACCCCGGGCTGACGGCGGACCAACTGGATTACATGGCCGCCGCGCTGGCGGAGTTCATGCGGCGTTAGAATGAAAAGCGGCCGGCGGCCGCGGCGCGCCGCCGGCGGATGTACACATGGCCACGCCCCGTAAAATACGCTGCCGGGTGGAGCAGGTCGTCGCGCACGGCGACCAGGTCTATACCGTTGACCTGCTGCCGGAGCAGCCGCTCCCCCTGTTCCAGCCGGGCCAGTTTCTGCATCTGGCGCTGGAGGCCTATGACCCCGCCGGTTTCTGGCCGGAGTCGCGGGTTTTCTCCATCGCTTCCTCGCCGGACCAGCGGCGGCGCCTCCGTCTCTCGTACGCGGTGAAGGGCGCTTATACCACGCGCATGGAGCAGACGTTGCGGGCGGGCTTGCTTGTCTGGGTCAAACTGCCCTATGGCGCCTTTGTGGTGCAACAGACCACGGATGCCGTGCTGATTGCCGGCGGTACCGGCATCACGGCGTTTCTAGCTTTCATCGCCAAGCTCACGCCGGCTTATCCGCACCGGGTGGTATTACTCCTCGGCGCCCGGCGGCGGGAACTGCTCCTGGAGCGGGACGCCATCGAAGCGCAACGGCGCCAGATGCCCCAGTTCCGGACTTTCTTTTTTTCAGAAGACCTGTCGGCCGAGACGGCGGGCATCCGCCCCGGCCGCGTGCAATTGAGCGTGCTGGAAGCTGGCAACCTCAACGGTTCTTGCATATATTATCTGGCCGGGCCGCCAGCCATGTTGACCGCGATTACCGACGAATTGGTCCGGCGAGGCGTTCCGGGCGAACAGATCCGGGTGGACGCCTGGGAATAGGGGGGTGCAATCGTATGAAGGCTGTGATTCTGTGCGGCGGCTTGGGTACGCGTCTTTCGGAGGAAACCGTCCTCAAGCCCAAGCCTATGGTTGAAATCGGGGGCCTGCCGATCCTGTGGCACATCATGAAAAGTTATGCCGTCCACGGCGTCCGGGAATTCGTTCTGGCCTTGGGCTACAAGGGCGAGGTGATCAAGGACTTTTTTCTGAATTACCGGTATCGCTCCCGCAGCCTGACGGTGGAGTTGCGCCAGGGGCAGATCCAGGTCCATCAGGACGGGGGCGGGGACGAGGACTGGATCGTGCACCTGCTGGACACGGGCGCGAACACCCAGACCGGCGGCCGGCTGAAACGCGCGGCGCGCTTGATTGGCCCGGAGCCGTTCTTGATGACGTATGGGGACGGCGTGGCGGATGTGGATATCGGCCGGCTGATCGCCTGCCATCGCGCGCAGGGCCGGTTGGCGACCGTCACCGCCGTGCGCCCGCCCGCCCGCTTTGGCGGCATGGTGTTTACGGGCGAGTTGGTGACGCAGTTCACGGAGAAGCCGCAGACCGGTGAAGGCTGGATCAACGGTGGTTTCTTTGTGCTCCAGCCGGAGGTTGCTGAGTACATCCCCGGCGATGAGACCCTGTGGGAGGGGAAGCCCATGGAGCGGCTGGCCCGCGAGGCTCAACTGGCCGCCTTCCGGCACGAGGGATTCTGGCAGTGCATGGACACGCTGCGCGATGTGCGCCTGCTCGAAAACCTCTGGCAGGAAGGGCGGGCACCATGGAAGAAGTGGTGAACGCAAGTAGCCCCGGGCGCTCCGCGGCGGACAGACCAAACGGGAGGCCAAGGCGATGAATGATCTCGCGGCTTTTTATCAAGGCAAACGCGTCCTGATCACGGGACACACCGGCTTCAAGGGGTCGTGGCTGACGGAATGGCTCCTGCTGCTCGGCGCCAGGGTGACCGGCCTCAGTCTGCCGCCGCCGACCCAGCCCGCCTTGTTCGATCTGCTCGGCCTGGCGGGCCGGTGCGAGCATCGTCTTGGCGATATCCGTGATCGCGACCTGGTGCGCCAGACGGTCGCGGCGGCCAAACCGGACGTCGTTTTTCATCTCGCGGCCCAGACGCTGGTACGGGTCTCGTACGATCAGCCCGTCGAAACCTACGCCACCAACGTCATGGGCACGGTGCATGTGCTGGAGGCCCTGCGGCACCTGGCCGGCCCCTGCGCGGCCGTGCTGGTCGCGACGGACAAGGTTTATGAGAATCGCGAATGGGTTCATGCTTATCGCGAAAGCGATAGCCTGGGCGGCTACGACCCCTACAGCTCCAGCAAGGCCGCCATGGAACTGGCCGTGCAGTCCTTCCGCGCCGCCTTTTTCAATCCCCGGCAGGCGCCGCTCCCGGTTGGCGTGGCTTCGGCCCGCGCCGGCAACGCAATGGGCGGCGGCGACTGGGCGCAGGATCGCCTGGTGCCCGATGCGATGCGCGCCCTGGCGCGGGACGAAGTCATTCCGGTCCGCCATCCCGCCGCCACGCGGCCGTGGCAGCACGTGTTGGAACCGTTGAGCGGCTATCTGCTGCTCGCCGCCCGCCTGTTTTCCGTCCTCGGGTCTCAGCCCGCCCGCCACCGGTCGTCGGCCGCCGCAGGCGGTCCGTCGTGCGACGCTCAACGTCCGGCCTCCGACCTGGCGGCGCTCTGCTCGGCCTTCAACTTCGGTCCCGACGTGGATTCCAACCGGACCGTGCGCGCCCTGGTGGAGGAAATCCTACGGCACTGGCCCGGGCGTTGGGCCGACCGTTCCGATCCGCAAGCGCCCCACGAGGCCGGCTTGCTGAACCTGGCCACCGACAAGGCTTATCACCTGCTGGGCTGGCGTCCACGCTGGAACTTCCAGCAGTCCGTGGCGGAAACCGTGCGCTGGTATCAAACGGCGCAGTTGCGCGGCGGGCCCGCCGCGGCCGAATTGACCCGGGACCAGATTGCGGCTTATCAGGCGTCCGCTGCGGCCTGCCCGTTGATTATTGTCGGAAAGAACGGTTGACAAGCCCAGGCCGCGCCACTATAGTCCGCCCGCCACGTGATCTCCGGAGAGGACGACTGTGATTACAAATTATATGGATCGGGCGAAGGAACGCATGCCGAACATCCCCATGCTGGTCAACGTGATTGCGCGGCGCGTGCGCCAACTCAACAGCGGTCAGCGTCCGATGGTCAAACCGGATGGGCTCTTTATGTCCAACCTGGCCATAGCCCTGAAGGAAACGGCCGAGGGCAAGCTTTCGGCTGAAATCGTCTTCACGCCGGTCGAGCAGGACACGGCGCACAGCCTGTTCTCGCTGTAACCGCCGCGCCGCCGGAGCGCGTTCCATGCCAGCTTCTTCCGCTTCGTCGCCGGCGGCGGTCAAGCCGTTGGCCACCAACCGCAAGGCGCGGTACGACTACCATATCCTGGAAAAAATGGAGGCGGGCCTGGCCCTCCGCGGCGGCGAGGTCAAATCCATCCGCGCCGGCGAGGTCAGCCTCGGCGAAAGTTTCGCGCGGATCGAAGGGGGTCAGGTCTATCTGCATGGCCTGCATGTCCAGCCCTACGCCTGCGCGCAGCATGTGGCCCACGATCCCCTCCGTCCCAAGCAGGTGCTCCTGCACCGCCGCGAAATCCAGCGGCTCATCAGCGAACTGACGCAACGGGGGCGGACGCTCGTGCCGCTGCGCCTGTACCTCAAGCGCGGGCTCGTCAAGGCGGAACTCGCGCTCTGCGCGGGCAAACACGCCGGCGACAAGCGCGAGACCCTCCGCCGCCAGACCGCCGAGCGCGAAGCCCGGCGCGCCATCGCCGACCGCACGCGCCGGTGAAACGGAAAAGCTTCAAATCCGAAAATCGAAATCCGAAATAAATAACAAATCCGAAGCCGGCAAATTCAAAACAGCCTCCGGTTCATTTGAGATCCCTGTTGGGTGCTTTCCGGTTTGCCGCGATTCGGATAAATTTCGGATTTTGTGCTTCGGATTTCGAATTTTGGGTTGTCGCTAAAAACATGATTTTGATGGACCGTATGGCCGGGCTCGTGGCCGACGCGCAGATCGGGGGTCGTGTCAGCGCCGGCGCAGTTTGAACAGCTCGGCGAAAAGAATGCTGAAGATGCCGGCGGCCAGGCAGATCGCGATATCCACCGGATGCAGCGCCGCGAACTTGAACAGCCCCCGCAGGAACGGCACGCTGAGCACCAGTGTCAGGAAAACGGTCGCGCCGCCGAGCACCCACCACAGCGCCAGGTTGGGCGTCCGCAGGGTTTGGAGAATGGTGCGCGTCCGCGACCGGTTGGACAGGATCAGGCCCAGGTTGGCGATGATCAGGGTGGTGTAGGACAGCGCGCGGGCTTCGTTTTCGCCCTGGCCGCGGGACAGGGCGAGGCCGAAGACCGCCAGCACCACGGCGAGCACGGCCAACCCTTCCAGTACGGCGCGCAGGACGTTGCGGCGGCTGAAGAGCGGCTCGCGCGGATCGCGCGGCGGGCGGCGCATGACGTCCGCCTCCGCGGCTTCCGCCTCGAAGATCGTCGAGCAGGCGGGATCGATGATCAGCTCCAGAAACAGGATGTGCACCGGCAGCAGGACCAGCGGCCACTGGAACAGCACCGGGATCAGCGACATACCCGCGATCGGCACGTGGATGGCAAAAATATAGGCGATGGCTTTCCGGATGTTGTCGAAGATCCGCCGGCCCAGCCGGACGGCTTGGACGATGGAGGAAAAGTCGTCGTCCAGCAACACCAGCGCGGAGGCTTCCCGCGCGACATCCGTGCCCCGGCCGCCCATGGCAATGCCGATGTGCGCCGCCTTCAACGCCGGCGCATCGTTGACGCCGTCGCCGGTCATCGCGACGATTTCGCCGTTGGCCTTGAGCGCCTGGACGATGCGCAACTTCTGCTCGGGCACGACGCGGGCGAAGATGCAGACCTCCCGGATGTGCTGTTGCAGCCGGCCGTCATCCATCGCGCTCAATTCGGGACCGGTGATCACGTGCTCCGCCGGCAGGCCGATTTGCCGCGCGATGTTCTGCGCGGTGATGGGATAGTCGCCGGTGATCATGATCACGCGGAGGCCGGCGGCGTGGCATTCCTGGATAGCCGCGGGCACGGTCGGCCGCACCGGATCGGCCAGGCCCAGCAGGCCCATGAATTCGAAGGGGAAATCGTGCTGCTCGCTCGGCAACGCGCTCTGGCGGAAACGCGCCCGGGCCACGCCCAGCACCCGCAGGCCGTCGCGCGCCATGGCGTCGATCTGGCCCGCCAGTTCCTGCTGCTGCGCCGCCGTAAAATGGCAAAGATCCGCAATGGCCTCCGGCGCGCCCTTGGCGGCGATCATGTATTCGTCACGGGTCCGGGACTTCCAGACATGGGACAGGGCCAGCAGGCTGCGGGAGAGGGGGTATTCCCGGACCAGTTCCCAATCGTCATGCAGATGCTCCGTGCGGGTCAGAAACTGCCGGCCGACCTGGTGAATGGCTTTCTCCATCGGATCGAAGGGATCGCATTGGCTGGCGAGGATGCCGAATTCCATCAGTTCATGGACCGCCTCCGGCAGCGGCTGCGCGCCGAGACGTTCCGGATCGCATTGACACCCGTTGGCCGCCAGGCGGACCAGGGTCATCTGGTTCATGGTCAACGTGCCCGTCTTGTCGGTGCAGAGCACCGTGGCCGAGCCAAGCGTCTCGATGGCCGGGACGCGGCGGGTCAGCACGTTCTGGCGGGAAATCCGCCAGGCGCCCATGGCGAGGAAAATCGTCAGCACCACCGGAAACTCCTCCGGCAAAGTGGCCATGGCCAGCGTGATGCCGGCCAGCAACCCTTGCAGCCAGTCATGGCGCGTCAGGCCGTAGAGCACCACCACCAGGGCGCAGAGCGACAACCCCGCGATGGCCAGGCGCCGGACCAGCCGGCCGGTTTCCTGCTGCAGCAGCGTGTCCTCCGGCGCGACGGTTTGCAGCGCTTTGCCGATCCGGCCGATCTCCGTCTGGAAGCCGATGGCCTGCACTTCCGCGAGGCCCTGGCCCTGCACGACCAGGGTGCCGGAAAATACGAACGGCGTGTCGTCGCCGCCCGGCCGGCCCTGTTCCGGCGGCTCCGGGTGTTCGGCCGCCAGCTTGCGCACCGGCACCGATTCGCCGGTCAGCAGGGACTCATCCACCGCGAAGTTGGTGGTGTGCAGCAACACGGCATCGGCCGGTACGCGGTCGCCCTCGCGCAGGATCAACAGGTCGCCGCGCACCACCTCGCGCCCTGCGATCCGCCGCTGCCGCCCGTCGCGGATGACGGAGGCCCGCGGGCTGGACAGGTCGCGCAGCGCCTCCAGCGCCCGTTCCGTCTTGCGCTCCTGATACAGCGTGATGCCCATGACCACGGCCACGAAACCCAGCAGCATCAACGCCTCTTCCTTGTCGCCCAGCAGCAGGTAGATGGCGCCGCAGGCCACCAGCAGCAGGAACATGGGCTCGCGGATCACCCCCCAAGCGATGGCCAGGATGCTCCGGCGCCGCGCGGTGGGCAATTCGTTGAAACCTTCGGCCCGCAGCCGTTCGGCGGCCGCAGAAGCCGAAAGACCACGGCACTGGCCTATTTCGCCCATGGTAGGCATGCTGGTTTCTATGGCATTTTCCGCCTAACGGCGTCAAGGCCGTTGGAAACGCCCCCCCCGCCGCCTTTCCGCTCACGGCTGGTTTGTTCGTTTTTGTTCAATTTTTATTGAACAGATACAGCCGGCGGCGTAAACTATGCTCTAACAATTTCTTTTGCCGGGTGGACGCCACGCGTGCCGTGGCGGGGACTGCACGCTGGCGGAGCGCCGGGACGGGATGAACGAAGCTTGGTATTGCGTGCGGTCGAAAACCAAGCAGGAGCACATCGCCGCCGCCGCCCTGCGGAAGTTGGAGGCGGTGGAGGTGTTTTGTCCGCGTCTGCGTTTCCGGCGGCCGACGCGGCGGGGGCCGGTGTGGTTTAACGAGGCGTTATTCCCCGGTTATCTGTTCGCGCGGTTCGAATGGCCGGTGCGGTCGAAGGCCGTGCGGTATGCGCACGGCGTGACCGGGGTGGTGCATTTCGGGGGGCAGTATGCCACGGTGCCGGCGGCGACCATCGGCGCCTTGCGCCGGCAGATGGACGCGACGGAATTGAAGGTCGTCAGCCTGCCGCTGGCGGTGGGGGATGTGACGCAGATCGTCGCGGGACCCATGACGGGCCTGGAAGCGGTCGTGCAGCAGTTGCTCCCGGCGCGGGAGCGCGTGAAGGTGCTGTTGGAGTTTTTGGGCCGACGCGTGGAGGCGGAAGTGAAGACCACGGAGTTGGTGACACGGTGGGTGCATCCGCTGAAGGCCGTGTAACCCGCGGCGCCGCACCGGGATTTTTCCGAGCCATGATGATTTGGATAACAACAACGACCGTGACAGCACAGGGGAGAGCATCATGAAGCGAGCGGTAGTCTGCGGGGCGGGCGGGTTCATTGCGCATCATCTGGTGCGCCGGCTGAAAAAAGAGGGTTACTGGGTCCGGGGCGTGGATATCAAAAATCCGGAGTACGGCCCCACCGCGGCGGATGAGTTCTGCCTGTTGGACTTGCGCGAGGAGCAGAATGGCCTCAAAGCGGTGTGCGTGGGCGGCCGGCCGGCGGACGAGGTCTACCAGCTCGCGGCCGACATGGGCGGCATGGGTTTCATCCACAGCGCCGAGTGCGAGATCATGCGCAACAGCGCGCTGATCAACATTCACATGATCAACTCCGCCGCCACGCTGGGCGTCAAGCGCTTCTTCTTCTCGTCGTCCGTGTGCATCTACCGCGACATGCAGCCCGGCGAGCCGGAGCTGACCGAGGCGGATGCGTTCCCGGCCCTGCCGGACAACGAGTACGGCTGGGAGAAGCTGTATGCCGAACGCATGGCCCTGGCCTTTGCGCGGCGCTACGGCCTGGTGGCGCGCATTGCGCGCTTCCAGAACTGCTACGGGCCGGAAGGCACCTGGCGCGGCGGGCGCGAAAAGGCGCCGGCCGCGACCTGCCGCAAGGTGGCCGAAGTCAAAAACGGCGGCACGATCGAGGTCTGGGGCGACGGGTCGGCGGTGCGTTCCTATACCTATGTGGACGACATGGTGGACGGCATCTGGCGCGTCATGCACTCCAATCTGGAAGGCGCGGTGAACATCGGCAGTCCGGAGTATGTCACCGTGGATGAACTCGTCGAAACGGTGCGGCAGATCTCGGGCAAGAAGTTCAAGGTCAGGCACATCAAGGGTCCGGTGGGCGTGCTGTCGCGGAACTTCAGCAACGAGCGGATTTATTCGCTCGGCTGGCAGCCGCGGTTCCAATTGTGGGACGGCATGGCCCGGACGTATCCCTGGATCCTGAGCCAGGTGGAACTGGTGCGGAAAATGGAAAAACTGCGCGGCTGACCCCGGCGCAGCGGGCCGGTGACACGGGGACGTAGACATGACGAAGACCACGAAGGCTGCGCGCGCGGAAGCGCGCCGGGCCCTGATTACGGGCATCACCGGGCAGGATGGCTCCTACCTGGCGGAGCTGCTGCTGTCCAAGGGCTACGAGGTGCACGGCATCATCCGCCGGGTGAGCACGTTCAACACCAGCCGCATTGACCATCTGTATCACGATCCGCATTACCGCGGCGCCAAGCTGAAGCTGCACTACGGCGACCTGACCGACTCGAGCAACCTCAACCGGCTGCTGGAAAAAATCGAGCCGCGGGAGATCTACAACCTGGCGGCGCAGTCCCACGTCAAGGTTTCCTTCGAGGTGCCGGAGTATACCGCCGACGCCGACGCCCTCGGCACCCTGCGCATCCTCGACGCCATCCGCGAGAGCGGCCTGCGGTCGCGGTTCTACCAGGCCTCGACCTCCGAATTGTTCGGCCAGGTGCAGGAGGTGCCGCAGACGGAAACGACGCCGTTCCATCCCCGTTCGCCGTACGGCGTGGCCAAGCTCTACGCCTATTGGATCACCGTCAATTACCGCGAGGCGTACGGCCTCCACGCCAGCAACGGCATTCTGTTCAACCACGAAAGCCCGCGGCGCGGCGAAACCTTCGTCACCCGCAAGATCACCCGCGCCGTGGCGCGCATGCTCGCGGGCCGGGAACAGTGTCTCTACGTCGGCAATATGGACGCCCGCCGCGATTGGGGCTATGCGCCCGACTACGTCGAAGCCATGTGGCGCATGCTGCAATTAAACGCGCCGGAGGATTTCGTCATCGCCACCGGCGAGATGCATACCGTGCGGGAGTTTATCGAGCGCGCGTTTGCGCTGGTGGGCTGGTCCATCGCGTGGCGGGGCCGCGGGGACGAGGAAAGCGGCCGCTGCGCCCGGACCGGCCGGCTGCTGGTCAAGGTGGATCCGCGCTATTATCGTCCGTCCGAAGTCGAACAACTGCTGGGTAATCCGGCCAAAGCCCGCGACCGCCTGGGCTGGACGCCCACGGTCAAATTTCCGGAACTCGTGCGGATCATGGTCGAGGCCGACCTGCGGCAGGAAGGCCTCGATCCGCGGCAATGGATGCAGGCGGCGGGCGGCGTGACAAAGCAGGCCGGTGGCGGGATCGGGAAGTGAAAAGTGACAGCGGACTTTTATCCACAGATTACGCAGATTTCGGCAGCTTCCGGAGGGTCGTGCTCTGTCACGACCATCTTTTGCGTCCTTGGCGGTTAATATTCTTCGCCGAAAACCAGGATTTGGAACATTAGCAATGCGGAGGACGGGGGGGCAGAGCGGCAGGACACATCTGCAACTGACTACCGGCCACCGACGGCTGACCACATGAACGCCGCCCCCGAATATCTGCTCTCCGTGCCGCCGGCCATGGCCGGGGTGCTGGAGGCCTGTGAGCCGCGCGTGGCCGCCGCGGCCTTTGCGGCCTGCGATCCGGAAGGCGTCCAACTCGGCTCCGGCGGCGGGACGGCGCACCTGCTGGCGGCCGCCTGGCGCGCGCGGGCGCCGCAGACAGCTTTTTTCGACTGGCTGGGCCAATCGCTCAAGGTGGTGGTGCACGGCGGCGGCGAGAGCCGGCGCCTGCCGGCGTATGCCGCGCCCGGCAAGCTGTTCCTGCCGGTGCCCGTGTATCGCTGGACATTGGGCCAGCGGCCCGACCAGCATCTGTTCGACTTGCAGCGGCCGCTGCTGGATGGCTTGGCGGCGCGCGCGGCGCCGGCCAGCCGCGTGATGATCGTCAGCGGCGACGTGCTGCTGCGCGCCGGCCGGGACCTGCCGCCGCTGCCGGCCGCGGACGTGGTGGCCATCGGCCTGGGCACCAAGCCCGAGGAAGCCCAGCATTTTGGCGTGTTCTTCTGTCCGCACCGCGCGCCGACCCGGCCGGCGTTCTTTCTGCAGAAGCCGGCGCCGGACCGGATCCGGGAATTGGCCCGGGACTATCTCTACTTCATTGACGCTGGCGTCTGGCTGCTCAGCGAACGCGCCGTCCGGGCGCTGCTGGACCAGTGCGGCTGGGATGCGGAACAGCAGCGGTTCAAGACCCATCTGCCCGCGCCGTATGAACTGTACAACCGCATGGGGCTGCACCTGGGCACGACGCCCAGCGAGCCCCATCCGGACATCAGCCGGCTGTCCATGGCGGTGGCGAACTTGCCCGACGGCGCGTTTTATCATTTCGGCAACAGCCGCGATATCATCGAGTCGGTGTTCCAACTGCAAAATCTGCGTATGGACCACACGAACCCCGGCATGGTGCGCGGCTCGCATCCGCGGCAGATCCTGCAAAACACCATCTTCCATTGCCCGCTGCGGCGCGAAACCAATCACACGCTCTGGGTGGAGAACAGTTATATCCCGGCGACCTGGCAACTGGCCTGCGAGCACGTGCTCACCGGCGTGCCGCCCAACGCCTGGGCCCTGCAGATGGAACCGGGCGTCTGCCTGGACATCGTCCCGGTGGGCGCCACCGGCCTGGCGCTGCGCGCCTACGGGATCGCCGATCCGTTCCGCGGCGCCGTGGACGACCGCGCCACGCGCTGGCTCGGCCGACCCGCGGTGGACTGGTTCGGCGCGCGCGGACTCACGCCGGCCTTGGCCGGCCTGGCGGCCGCGGTGGATCTGCAGCACGCCCCGCTGTTCCCCGTGGTCGAACCGGCGGCGCTGGATCCGGCCTTCATCACCTGGCTGTTCACCGCCACGCCGGCGGACAACCCCCGGTGGTCCCGGTTCTGGCTGGAGCAGCCCCGGCTGTCGGCGAGCGAACTGGGCCGCCAGGCCAACCTGCCGCGCCTGTATGCGCAGCGGCGGCAATGCCGGGAACGCAACCTGACCGACATGGCGCGCAATTACCGGCAGAGCGTCTTCTACGCGCTCGACCTGCAGGCCACCGCGGAGTTGTTCGCGGCGAGCGCCCAGCCGCTGTTCCCCGAGCCGGACGCCGACGCCGCCCTGGCCCCCTCGCTGCTGCCCGTGCATGACCGCATGTTCCGGGCGGCGGTTCTCCGGCAACGCAGCGCGCCGGACTGGGAGCAGCAGGAGCAGGCCGCCTTCGCCCTGCTGCGGCAGGCGGTGGTGGACCCGCTCGCCGCCCGGCCGGTGACGCCGGTCTGCCGCGTGCTGGAAGACCAGATCATCTGGGGCCGCAGTCCGGTCCGGCTGGACCTGGCCGGCGGCTGGACCGATACGCCCCCGTACTGCTTTGAGCACGGCGGCCGGGTGGTCAACGTCGCCGTCAACCTCAACGGCCAGCCGCCGATCCAGGTCTTCGCCCGGCAGACCGCGCGTCGCGAACTCGTCATCCGCTCCATAGACCTCGGCCTGGAAGAGCGTGTCGGCACCTACGCGGGCGTCGCCGACAGCAGCCAGCTCCAGAGCGGCTTCTCCATCGCCCGTGCCGCGTTCGCGCTGGCCGGCTTCCACCCGCGCTTCAACGGCGCAGAGCATGCGACGATGGACGAGCAGCTCCGCGCCCTGGGCGGTGGTGTGGTAATCTCCCTGCTGGCCGCTGTGCCCAAGGGCTCCGGCCTGGGCACCAGCAGCATTCTGGCGGCG
>CAIQIC010000262.1 GCA_903871765.1 uncultured Lentisphaerota bacterium | reverse complement strand
TTGGAATCCCAAATGAAAATTGCCGGATATGAGCAGGGCACCGGTTCCCAGCGCCATTCGCCAAATCTGCCACTCCACTGTTTTCCATCCACCAAGCGTCCCATCAAAACATGTGCAACCTCCCAATATGTCCACGAGGTAACCTGCGGGAACTCGTGCCTGACAAATTCCATCGCTTCGATAGACGTGAATCCGCGGGCTGCTACCGAGGAATTCCGCCGAAACTCGCCATCCATTGCCATGCTCATGTTTGATCTCCTTTTGCCTTATATTATACGCCCCCAGACGGTCAAAGATTGTCCTTCTGCTTTGGGTGGTGCATCTGCTATCCTGCCGACGGTCATTCTTTGTCTGTTTGGCAAGATATGATTGGGGGCGCGACATGAATCGTACCCAGGCACAATTTGCGCGCTTGCTGGAGTTGGATCGGTGTATTCGCGCCGGACGCTATCCGAACTGCCTGACCTTTGCGAAAGAATGGGAGGTTTCGCAAAAAACCGTCCAGCGGGACATGGACTTCTTGAAATATCAGCTTCATGCGCCACTGGAATACGATCGAGGGAAGAAAGGCTTTTTCTACACCGAACCGACGTGGTTTCTGCCGTCGTTAAGCCTGAACGAAGGCGATTTGTTTGCCCTGCTGGTGGCCAGCAAGGCGCTGGAGCAATATCGCGGCACGCCGGTGGCCAAGGATCTGGAACGCGTCTTTGCCAAACTGGCCGGCATGTTGCCGGACAAGATTTCGCTCCGGCCTGAATTGGTTTTCTCCCGTTTCAGTTTTTCCTCGCCGCCCGCCAAACCAGTGAATGAAAACATCTGGACATGCGTAGTGCGCGGACTGCTCACCCAAACGAAGATCAAGATCAGCTACCGATCCATGGAGGCGACGGCTGCCAAAGACCGTATGCTTTCGCCCTATCACATCGCCAACCTGCAAGGCGAGTGGTACGTCCTCGGGCACAGCGACATTGACGGAGAAATCCGCCAGTTCGCCCTGCCGCGCATCCAAAAGGGCAAGCTGACCGACCAGCATTTTGACATGCCCAACGATTTCGACCCCGACAAAATGCTGGGCAATACTTTTGGCCGTTTTGTCATCGGTGACAAGATTCATGAGGTGCGGCTGTTGTTCGATAAGGAGGTCGTTCCGTGGGTGCTGGAGCGCCAATGGCACCACAAGCAGCACGTCATCACTTGCCCCGACGGCAAAGTGGAACTCTCTTTTCCCGCCACCGGCCTTTTTGAGGTCTTCCGTTGGGCATTGGCATGGGGACACCATGTAAAAGTTCTCACGCCCGCAGAACTAAGTAAAATGATCGTTGATGAAATCAAGGAAATGAGCAACATATTACGGGGAGCGGAAAGTACTTTACACTAGAGCATAACGGACGGGCTCCGGATGGAAGTAGCGTTTGACCAACGAAGGGCGCGCTTGCGTGGAGCGCAGATAGCTGCGGACGTTGCCAAGAAGTTCCGTAGGCGTGCTGGGGCGTGTACGCCCGACGGCATTGGTCTTGACGTCTTGATTGAGGTATTCGTCGGGGTTGAGATCGGGACTGTAGCCGGGCAAGAAGAACACGCGGAGGCGAGCGTGGCGGCGTTCGATCCAGGCTTGGACCGCCTGGGACATGTGGACGGGATGTCGATCGACGATCAGGATGAGCAGGCCGGGGCACTGTCGCAGCAGGCGCCTCAGGAAGCGCAAGAAGACCGGCACGGTAAACCCACAGCGAAACACCATGAAATGGAGTTTGCCGCGATTGGTAATGGCCGAGATCATGTTGCAGCGGAAGCGCTTTCCAGTGCCCGAGATCACGGGAGTCACGCCGCGGGGGCTGAACGAACGACCTGCCGCATGGTCGGACCGCATCCCGGTTTCGTCCGCCCAAAAAATCTGCGCCCGCGCGCGCCGCGCCAAGTCCCGGATGGCCGGATACTCCTGGCGCAGCCAGCGGCGCACCTTCCGGGGATCCCGTTCGAAGGCCTGCCGGGCGGGCTTTTGTGCGGTGAAGCCCCAGCGTTCCAGGTAGCGCCCCACCGTCCACACCGACACGCGAATGCCACAACGTCGAGCGATGAGTTGTCCTACCGCCTCTCGTGTCCACAGGTAGAAAGGCAGTTTCAACTGGTCCGGACAATGATCCTGAAGCGCGGCCACCACCATTCGTTCCTGCCTGGGCTGCAGCCGTCCTCCAGCTGGCCGACCGCGCCGGCGCGCCTTCAAGCCCCGCATCCCAGAACGCCGGCTCAAGCTCATCCATCCGCACACCGCCTGCCGCGTCACACCGAAGATCGCCGCCACCTCGCCTTGCGTGCGTCCCGCCTTCACCGCAGCGACCGCCTTGAACCGAACTTGTTCCTGCGCCTCCGAAGAAAGCGACCGAAAGTCTTTGGTTGTGTTCATGCCCAGAGGGTCGCATACGAGCCTCTAACTGTCAAGTACTTATTGCTCTGATTAATAACATCTTGAACAAAATGAGGGAAGCATCGAAGAATTGAATTTTGGATGCGCGTTGTTTTACTCCTTGGAAAGGTGAACAAATGAATCAGTTAGAACCATCGGAATTAATAAGACTCATTAAGATAACCCTCGACAAAAGCCACGTTGACTACGAGGGCATGATCAAAACAATGGGACAGACAAAAACTTGCAAGGATAGAATTTCACAGAAAGTATTCCCGTTGAAAGAGCACGTAAGAGCGTTAGTATTATCGCTCTTAAGCAGTCAACGGCCATGGACAACAATAGCAGCTCGTTCTGATGATATTCATTGCATATTTCATGAATTCGACATTACAAGCTTGCTCAAAACACCTCCCGACGAAATAATAGTTGCGATAAGAAAGAAAAAATGCGGCAACATGGCTATCAAAAAACAAATCTCCACGCTTAGTTACAATATCAATATCTTCAAGGAAATAGAGAAGAAATGCGGCTCGATAGACAGTTTCATAGGCTGCCATAAGGATGCCTTTGCCGTTGCGCAGGTACTGAGCATCGCGGGGAGTGAATTCAAATTAAAACAAGTGGGTATCCCGTTGGCTATGGAATACCTCAAAAATGTTGGTGTTAATACCATCAAACCAGACGTACACTTGCAACGTATATTAAGCCGTAATCGTCTAGGCTATATTGCAGATAAACCTACAGCGCGAAAAGTATTTGATGTTGCAAGTGAATTAGCCGGCAGGATTGATGCTGAATGCTCATGTGTGTATCTTGATAATCTGCTCTGGTTATTTTGTGCAAAAGGATATGGTGAGATTTGCGGTGCAACCCCCAAGTGCAGCTGCTGTGAATTAACTAAGCACTGTAATTATCCGCATGAGCATCAGGGGGCAGTATTGTAAGGGTCGCATCGGGGGTCGGACCGAAGAATCACATGGGCGTGAAAGAGTTTGTTCCGGCTGAGGGCCACTGTGCTCGCAGTGTGCGTTGTGGCGTTCTACATCCGGTTTTCCCGTGGAGAACTTTATGCGACGATGGATACCGATCTGGTTTCTGGCCGCGGCTGGCCTCGCGTGGCATGCAGCGGTTGTGCCGGCGGTCGAGTCCACGTATCGCGGCTGGAAGACCCACTGCCTGAGCAACGAGTTTGTCGAAGTGCAGGCGCTCCCAGCCATTGGCGGGCGCGTCATCCAGTTCAAGCTCGGCCGGAAAGAGTTCCTGTGGGTCAATCCGCAACTGGCCGGCCGCCTGCCGTCGTCCAACGGCCTCGCGGCGGACGGCGGCTGGTTCAACGTCGGCGGCGACAAGCTCTGGCCTGCGCCGCAGGGCTGGGACAACGACCGCCAATGGCCCGGTCCGCCCGATGCCGTGCTCGACGGGCAGCCGTATCGCGCCGAGCCGCTGGACGGCGGCGCGGCGTTGCGCCTGACCAGCCGCGACGATCCGCGCAGCGGCATCCGGTTCTCCCGCACAATCCGGCCGGTGCCCGGCCGCAGCGGCGTACACTTCGAGGCGACGATGACCAACGTGGATACCCAGCCGCGCCGCTGGGGCCTCTGGGCGCATACGCAACTGGACGGCGCCAAGGCGGACGGCACCGGCCCCAACGCTCGCCTGCAGGCCTGGTGCCCGCTCAACCCGCAGAGCCATTTTCCGCCAGGCTACGCGGTCATCTTCGGCGCGACGAATCATCCGGCCTATCAGCCCGACCGGGCGCGCGGCCTGCTGCGGGTGCCGTATCACTACCAGGTCGGCAAACTCGGCCTCGACAGCCGCGCCGGCTGGGTTGCGACGGTGGACGGCGAGAGCGGCGTGGTGTTTGTGCAGCGGTTCGTGTTCGAGCCGGACAAAGAATACCCCGACGGATCGTCGGTGGAGTTCTGGTTGAACGGCCCGGGCCGGATTCGCGCGTTCAACAAAGACCTCGTGCTGCTGGCGAATCCCGCCGAGAACCCGTATGTGTTCGAGAGCGAGGTGCTGAGCCCGTTCGCCCGGCTGGCGCCGGGCGAGAGCTACACGTGGCGTTACGAATGGTTCGCAACAAACATCGGCGGCGACTTCCCCGTCATCGGCTGCAACGACGCCGGCGTGATCGCCGCGCCGTTGCAGACCAGCCGTGTGGCCGATGGCTGGCGGTTGACGGGACGCTTTGGCGTGTTTGCCAAGAGCACGCCGCGCATCGAGTGGCGTGACGCCGATGGCCGCGTGCTGGGCCAGTCGCTGCTGCGGCGCAACGCGACGCCGTTGGAGCCGCTGGCGTTGGACGAGACGCTCGCGGCTCCCGCCGGTGCGCGCGCGGCGCGGCTGATAGCCGGCGGCGAACTGGCCAGCATCGAACTGCCGGCCGCCGCTGCGCCCGGCCGCTGGACGGCGGAGCGTGCGAACGCATGGTATGCCGAGCAACCCTGGCTGGTGGGTTTCAATTACATTCCGGCCACCGCCATCAACACCACGGAGATGTGGCAGGAAGACACGTTTGATCCGAAAACCATGGATGCAGAACTGGCTTTGGCGGAGCAGGCCGGATTCAACTGCGCCCGCGTCTTTCTGCAATACCTGGTCTGGGAGAACGATCCGAAAGAGCTTGCGAAACGCATGGATCAATTCCTGTCCATCGCAAAAAAGCACGGCCTGCGCACCCTGTTCGTGCTGTTCGACGACTGCGCCTTCTCCACCATGACCGAGCCTTTTCTGGGCAAGCAACCGGGCGTGATTCCAGGAGAATACGCCAACGGCTGGACACCCAGCCCCGGCCCGAAGCGTGTTCAAGATCGCGATGCCTGGCCGAAACTGGAAGCCTACGTCCGCGAGTCGGTGGGCCGCTTCCGCGATGACCCGCGCGTGCTCGGCTGGGACCTTTATAATGAACCCGGCAACACCGGCCTGGGCAACAAGAGCCTGCCCCTGTTGCAGGCCGTTTTTGGCTGGGCGCGGCAGGCCGAGCCGTCGCAGCCCCTGACTGCCGGCGTATGGGGCGGCACGCCGGAAACCACGCGAGTGTGCCTGGAACAGTCCGACGTGATTTCGTTTCACAATTATTCCAAGGCGCCGGAGCTGGAGCACACGATCACGGAACTCCAAGCCAACGACCGCCCGCTGCTTTGCACCGAGTGGCTCAATCGTCCGCTGGGCTCGGTGGCGGAAACGTGCCTGCCGGTGTTGGCGCGGCATCGCGTGGGTGCAATCCACTGGGGCTTGGTGAACGGCAAGACGCAGACGCAGTTCCCGTGGGGATCCAAGGCCGGCGCGCCGGAGCCGAAAGTCTGGCAGCACGATATTTTCCGCAAAGACCACACCCCTTACGATGAAAAGGAACTCGCCCTCTTCAAGGATTTCATCCGCAACGGCGCGGTGAACGCCGTGACGGTCTCAGGCCAGTGGCCCGCGACGAAGGCGTGGGCGTGGTATAACCAGCAGCCGTGGCTGGCCGGCTGCAATTTCCTGCCCAGCACGGCCGTCAACGACGTGGAGATGTGGCAGAAGGAATCCTTCGACGCCGCCACCATCGAGCGGGGACTGGGCTGGGCGCAGGAACTCGGCTTCAACACGGTGCGCGTGTTCGTGAATTACGTGGTGTGGGAGGCGGATGCCGCGGGGTTGAAGGAAACCCTGCGGCAGTTCCTCCAGCTGGCGGACAGACATGGGATCAAAGTGATGCCGATCCTGTTTGACGATTGCTTCAAGCCCGAGCCGCGCGTGGGCAAACAGGACGAGCCGGAGCCGGGCGTCCACAACAGCCAGTGGGTGCAGAGTCCCGGTGTCCGCCGGCGCGGGGACCAGGCATGCTGGCCCAAGCTGGAGCAGTATGTGAAGGATGTCGTCGGCGCGTTTGCCCAGGACCGGCGCATTGTCATCTGGGACCTGTACAACGAACCGAGCCAGTCATGGCCGTTGGTGGAGGCGGCCTTCCAGTGGGCGCGCGCGGTCAAACCATCGCAACCGTTGACGACCTGCGTCTTCGGCTCGCCGGACATGCAGCAGCGCATCCCCGAACTTTGCGACATCGTCAGCTTCCACAACTACGGTCCCTTGCCGGGGGTGCAGAACGACGTCGCGAACCTGCAGAAGAAGTATGGACGACCGGTGATCTGTACGGAATGGATGGCGCGGCCCGGCAGCACCTTTCAGGGTATCCTGCCTTACTTCAAAGAGCAGAAGATTGGTTGCTGGAACTGGGGTTTCGTCGCCGGCCGGACGCAGACCTATTATCCGTGGGGCAGCCAGCCCGGCGCGCCCGAACCGACCCCCTGGCATCATGACATCCTGCGCCGCGACGGCACGCCCTTCAACGCGACGGAAGTGCGGTTCATCAAGATCATGACCGGCACGTTGCCGCCGGTACAGGTCATTGAGCCCACGGCGCAGAAGCATCCGGTGGCATGGCGATACAGCTTGGAGCGACCGGCGGAGGATTGGTTCAAGCCCGGCTTCGACGACACCGGCTGGAAACAAGGTGCGGCGCCGTTCGGAAAAGAGGAAGCCCCCATCAGCCGCAAGCCCAACACCGTCTGGACCAGTGCCGACATCTGGTTGCGCCGGGTATTCGAAATGCCGGCGGGCCCGTGGGCCGAGCTTGCGTTGCTCATGCACTTTGACGAGGATGCCGAAGTGTACATCAATGGCGTGTTGGCCGCGAAGGTGCCCGGCTACAACGCCGCTTACGAGGAGTTCGCCGTCGCCAGTGCGGCTGGCCAAACATTGCAGCCCGGCAGGAACCTGATGGCGGTTCATTGTCGGCAGACCGCCAGCGGGCAGTATATCGACGTTGGGATAGTCGGCGTCAGGGAGAAAGAATAGAGCGTGACCCGAATGGCGCTAAGATACGGACATTTTGGAGTGCGGCGGCTTGACGCCGCTTTTGAACCAGCAGGGAAAGCGCTGTCAAGCCAGCGCAGTCCAAAGCGCCCTGCGCATCAAAATTGGACGATGGGGGCTTAACTTAGCGCCATGCAAGCATTCTGGTTTTACTGCAGCCGCTGCTCGCCCGCGCAACGCAGAACAGGAGAACACGGAGCATGAAACGTGGAGTGCTGGGTGGTTTGAGTTGGCTGCTGGCGGCGACGGCAGCCTGTTGGGCACAAGTTGAAACGCCGCTCCGCCCGCCGGCGGTGCCGCTGGTGACGCATGACCCGTACTTCAGCATCTGGTCGCCGGCGGACAAGCTGACCGACGCGGACACGACGCACTGGACCGGCAAGCCGCACCGGCTGACCAGCCTGGTCTACATTGACTCAAGTTGGTTTCGCATCCTCGGAGCCAGTCCAGCAGATTTTCCGGTGCTGGCACAGAAGAATCTCACGGTGCTGCCTACGCGGACGATCACCACCTTCGAAGGCGCAGGTGTGCGGTTGACGCTCACTTTCATGACGCCCATGCTGCCGGACGATTTGATGATCTGCTCGCGGCCGGTGACGTACCTGACTTGGGAAGTGAACAGCCTCGATGGTCGTGAGCACGAAGTCTGGCTGCGATTCACCGCTTCACCTGAGATTGCAGTGAACGATTCCTCGCAAGAAGTCGTTTGGGGCGAGGAAACCATTGGCGATTTAAAGGTTTCGCGTGTGGGTACAGCGAATCAGCCAATCCTGGGCCGGAAGGGTGATGATATACGGATTGATTGGGGTCATTTGTATGCGGCTGCGCGCAAAGACCAAGGGCCCACTCAGCTCGTTACACCCCAGTACACTCCCGACCGACAGATGCCAAGGGCGGTCAACGACAATGTGCCACGACTGTGGATCGACTTTGTCCTTACAAAAGTCACTGCCCAGCCCGTTTCCCGCTGGCTCATGCTCGCTTACGATGACGAGTTTGCGATCAAGTATTTCGGCCGGAACCTCCGGCCCTACTGGCGTCGCAACGGTGACGACGCGGCGGCGTTGTTGAAGAAAGCGGCGGCGGATTACGAGTCGTTGGCCAAACGCTGCGCCGCCTTCGACAAGGCGCTGATGTCCGATCTCCGCAAAGTCGGCGGCGAGCAGTATGCGGCGTTGTGCGCGCTGGCTTACCGGCAGACGTTCGCGGGGAACAAGCTCGCGGCGGATGCGAACGGGATGCCGCTGTTGTTTCCGAAGGAGAATTTTTCCAACGGCTGCATCAGCACGGTGGATGTGCTGTTCCCGCAGGCGCCGTTCTTTCTCGTGTTCAGCCCGGCCTTGACCAGGGCGATGCTGGTGCCGGTGCTCGAATACGCCGCGTCGCCGCTCTGGCCGTACGGCTATGCGCCGCACGATCTCGGCACGTACCCGTGGGCACTGGGGCAGGTGTACGGCATACCGGGCGGCGACGGGGACCGGATGCCGGTCGAGGAGTCGGGCAACATGCTGATCATGCTGGCGGCGCTGGCGAAGATCGAAGGCCAGGCCGACCTGGCGAAGAAATACTGGCCCATGCTGACGAAGTGGGCCGATTATCTCGTCGCCAACGGACTGGATCCCGAGAACCAGCTTTGTTCCGCCGACATGTTCGGCCACCTCCCGCACTGCGCCAATCTCGCGCTCAAGGCGATCATCGGCATCGGCGGTTACGCGCAGCTCTGCCAGGTGGCCGGCAAGCCCGAGGACGCCGGGAAATACATGAGCATCGCCCGCGACTATGCGGCTAAGTGGCAGCAGATGGCGCGCGACGACGGCCGTACCCGGTTGGCCTATCACATGCCCAACACGTGGGGCATGAAACACAATCTCATCTGGGACCGCGTGCTCGGCCTGAACCTGTTCCCCGACGCCGTCGGCGACGCCGAGATCGCGTGGTACCTCAAGATGCAAAACAAATACGGCCTGCCGGTGGATAACCGCACCGACACGAGCCTGATCGACTGGGCGTTGTGGAGCATCGCCCCGGCGCGCAACCGCAAAGACTTCGAGGCGCTGGTCGCACCGCTGTTCCGCTACGCCAACGAAACACCGTCGCGCGTGCCGCTCTCCGACTGGTTCGTCACCACCGACGCGAAGCAGAAAGGTTTCCAGGCGCGCCCGGTGGTCGGCGGTATTTTCATCAAGCTGCTGACCGACGCGCCCGCGTGGTCCCAGCGGGCCGCCAAGGTCACCGGCGACTGGGCGCCGTTGCCGGAAGCCCAGCCGGTCACGCTGAAAGAAATCGTTCCAACCGCGCAGCAACAACCGGTCACGTGGCGGTACACGCTGGAACAGCCGGGCGACAATTGGTTCCGGCCGGGCTTCGACGATGCGGCGTGGACACAAGCCCCGGCCGGTTTCGGCACGGCGCACACGCCGGGCGCGGTGGTGCGGACCGAGTGGCAGACGAAAGACATCTGGCTGCGCCGCGAGTTCACGTTGCCGGCCGCGCCGCTGAAGAATCCCGCGCTGCTGATGCACTATGACGAATCGCCCGACGTGTACCTCAACGGCGTGCTTGCGGCACAGTTGGACGGTTACGTGACCGAGTATGGCGAAGTCGCGCTCGCGCCTGCCGCGCGCGCCACGCTGCAGCCGGGCCGCAACGTCCTGGCCGTCCACTGCCGACAAACCACCGGCGGCCAGTACATTGATGTCGGGCTCGCAGAAGCCGTCCGCATGCCGGCCACTGCACGCGTCGCGCCGAATGGTCCGCCGCCCGGCCTGCGGAAGCTGTTCGACACGCCGTTGCGCGATCCCGCACTGTGCCGCAGCCCAGATGGAACCTATTACCTGACCGGCACGAGCGAGCCGTTCTGGGGTTACAACAACGACCAGGGCATTCGCCTTTGGAGATCGCAAGACCTTGTGACGTGGGAACCGCTCGGCACGGTCTGGCGCTATGGCGCCAGCCCGTGGCACGCGAAATACCTCCAGGCGAAGAAGCCGCTCTGGGCGCCGGAGATTCATTACAACAAGGGCACGTTCTGGCTGACCTACAGCATGCCCGGCTGGGATGGCACGGCGAAAACTTCCGGCAGCGGCCTGCTGAAAAGCACGACCGGCAAGCCGGAAGGCCCTTACGAAGACATGCAGCCGGCCGAGCGCCTCGGCGACGAAATTGACGCGTCGCTGTTCGAGGACGACGACGGCATGATGTATTTCCTCTGGCACAGCGGAAAAATCGCGCGGTTGAAGCCCGACATGCGTGGACTCGCCGAGCCGTATCACTGGTTGAGAACCACGGCCACGGATCCCGATCCGAAACATCACTCCGGTCTGTGCGCCGGCATTTTTGGCAAAGACTCATTTGACCATGTCGGCTTCGAAGGCCTGTTCATGTTCAAGGCGCAAGGGCGCTATTACCTGTGCGGCGCGGACGACTTCGATGGCCGCTACAGTTGCGCCGTTGCCACCTCCACCAACATCTACGGCCCCTACAGCGCCCGCTACGAAGCCATTCCGCACGGCGGCCACAACACCTTCTTTCAAGACGGCGAAGGCAAATGGTGGTCCACCTATTTCGGCCCGCCATGGAATGAACGGCCCGCCATTTTACCGGTGGAAGTTGCCGGCGACGGCCGCGTCCGGCCACGCGCTGCGCCGGCGGCGTCCGCGGGGCTGCTGGCGCCCCTGACGCCGTTGTTCGATTTCCCCGTGCGCGACACCTGCGTCTGCCTCGGCCCCGACGGCACGTATTATCTGACCGGCACCACCGGCCACCCGGCATGGTGGGAAACCAACGAGGGCATCCGCGTCTGGAAGTCGAAAGACCTCAAGACGTGGGAACCGCTGGGTCTCGTCTGGAGTTTCGCCAGGGACGCGACCTGGCAGAAGCCCAAGGATAACCATCAGGCCATCTGGGCGCCGGAACTGCACTACTTCAAGGGGACGTTCTGGTTCGCCTACTGCGTCAATTACGGCGGCACCGGCATCCTGCGCAGCAAGTCCGGCAAAGCGGAAGGCCCTTACGAAGACGTGAAGCCCGACGGCCCGCTCACCGGCGATATCGACGCGTCCTTGTTCGCCGATGACGACGGCCAGGTTTATTTCGTCTGGCAGAACGGCAAAATCGCGCGGCTGAAGGATGACCTGAGCGGTCTGGCCGAGGAACCGCGCCAGCTCAAGCCCGCCAACGCGCCGCAAGTCGGCTTCGAGGGCGCGTTCCTGACGAAGATCAACGGCCGCTATCAGCTCATCTGCGCCGAGTTCAACAAGCGCGGGCAAGACTCGACCTACGACTGCATGGCCGCCGGCGCCGATTCGCTCTACGGTCCATACGGCGACGCCTATCTCGCCATCCCGCACGGCGGCCACAACATGCTGTTCAAGGATGCGCAGGGCCACTGGTGGTCCACGTTCTGCGGCAACGACCCGCAAGCGCCCTTCCGGGAGCGGCCCGCCATCCTGCCGATCCATGTCAACGCCGCCGGCAACATCGAGATGGGCCGATGACGAAGCGCGACGTCATGCGGTTGGTATTCAGCGGAAAGCAACCGCCCTATGTGCCGTGGCATTGTCAGTTCACCCAGGAACCATGGGCGCTGCTGGCCGAGCACTTCGGCGGCGAGGCGGCGGCGGAAGCCGCGGTGGACAATCACATCCTCGAACTCGGCTCGGCCATCGGGTTTTTCAAGGATATCGGCCACGACCGGTTCCGCGACGTGTTCGGCGTCGTCTGGGACCGGACGGTGGACAAGGATATCGGGGTGGTCGAGGGCCAGGTCCTGCCGGAACCGACGCTCCAGGGTTACCGCTTGCCCGATCCGTTGGATCAGCGGTTCTTTGCGGAGATCCCGGCTAAAATCGAAAAACACCCCGACCGCTTCCGGGTGTTTTACATCGGCTTTTCGCTCTTCGAAAGGGCGTGGACGCTGCGCGGGATGGAGAACCTCCTGTTCGACTTCGTGGATCATCCGGCCTTTGTCCATGAGCTGTTCACCGCCATCGCCGATTACAATATCGCGCAGGTCCAAGCGGCCCTCGCATACGACGTGGACGCGGTGTATTTCGGTGATGACTGGGGGCAGCAGCGCGGTCTGATCATGGGCAAACCGTACTGGGACCGCTACATCAAGCCGCAGTTGAAACGGATGTACGGCTTCGTCCGGGCGCAGGGGAAATCCCAGATGATCCACTCCTGCGGCGACGTGGACGAGTTGTTCGACGATCTGATTGACCTGGGCGTGAACTGCTTCAATCCGTTCCAGCCGGAAGTCATGGACACCGCGGCGTTGCTGGAAAAATACCGCGGACGCCTGGCTTTTCACGGCGGCCTTTCGACGCAGCGGATCCTGCCGTATGGTTCCGAACAGGTGGTGCGCGCCGAGGTCCGGCGTTTGCTGGACCTGGGCCGCGACGGCGGTTACATCTTCGCGCCCGCGCATGCCGTGGAGGGCGACGTGCCGCTCCGGAATATGCTGGCCTTCATCGAGGTGCTGAAGCGGCAACGCTTGACCTGGCAGCAAAGCAGGCGCAAAGATGACACGCATGTTGCCGCACACATTGAGGATTGATATGCCATGAGCGAGGAACTGATACCGACCGAACGAATCGAAACCAAGATTCTGCTGCTGCGCGGACAGAAGGTCATGCTGGATCGGGACTTGGCAGTCCTTTACGGAGTGGCCACGCGCGTACTTAACCAGGCGGTGAAGCGCAATCGCGACCGTTTTCCTTCTGACTTCATGATCGAACTGTCGCGCGAGGAGATACGGAACATATCACAGATTGTGATATGTTCGGCGACACTGAAACATGCGCCGAAGGTTTATGCCTTTTTGATGAATCCGCCCGAGCCGCCCCGGAAATCAATCGGTTTCAGTGTCCGGGAACGACGGGCAATGTATCGCGCGGTAGCCAGGAAGGGAGTGAAATCATTATGAACGCTTATTCAATCCCCGGATGCTGGTTTGGGCGCTTGGCGCGCGCCGCCCTCCTCGCGCTGCTGATCGCCGGGGTGTCTGGGCCGGCCGAGGAGCCAGCGCCGCCGCGGTTGGCGTCGAGCGGACTGTGGGGCTACATCAGCATGGACGTACCGGCGCCCCCCGAGGGGTTCGGCTATGGCGTCAGCCTCTATTCCAGCGCGTGGCCACTGCTGGAAAAACCGTTGAGCGATTTTCAGATCGGGCTGGCGTCCATCTGGATCGTGCCCGACAACCGGAAGATCAACGAGCCGTTGCTGCCAACGGGCACCTTCGCCCGCGACAATATGCGGGACCGCGGCCCGAGCTTTCGGGATGTGTTTCAGACCATCGAAGGCGGGCTGGGCTTTTGGGGCAGCACGCGCTTCGGTTGCACCACCGCCAAGTTCCGCATGAACGGCACCGCCAACGGCTACAACCACGAGATCTCGTCGCCGGGCTGGGGCTTCGGCAACATTCAGGCGCTCAAGCCCGACGAGATGGGCATTGCCCAGCTCAATCCCCGGCTGCTGGTGCCGCCCGACGGACTGACGTTCCAGGCCGGAACCTGCGGCGAGCTGTTCGGCTATGCCTGGATGGTGCTGCCGCTGACCGAGTCGAAGAAAACGACGGCCGGTCTGCCGATTCCCACCGGCAACCAGTGCTGGACGATGTTCATCAACTCAAAAAACTTCAAAGGCCCGGTGGCCTTCTATACCCCGGTGACG
>CAIQIC010000261.1 GCA_903871765.1 uncultured Lentisphaerota bacterium | reverse complement strand
CGGCTATACCGTCGAGCTGTCCCGCGAAGAAGCGGGGGCCGATGAAATCATCCGCTTTACCCTGCAAGGGAGCCGCAAGCCATGAGCGCACCCGGCCGCAATCCTTCCCTGGCGCCCGGGCCCGAAGCCGTACCGCCCGCGCCGGCGCCGGATCCTTTCCGCTGGCTGGCGGGCGCCGCCCTGGCGGCGCTGGCGGTCGGTTTGCTGTTCTCGGCCCATTCGCTCGCCACCCTGTCCGCCGACCTGTACCGCATCCAGCGCCGCGCCGCCGATGTGGCCACCCTGCGGCGGCTGGAAGCCGGCTGGCGAAGCGAGCAACAGGCCGTGCAACAATTCGAGCAATTACGCACCCGCCAGCCGGCGTCCCTGGCGGAGCTCGTCGCGAAGTACGTGCCCAGCGGGACGCACGCCCTCCGCTTGCGCGAATCCGTCCCTGCCGCTGCAGGGTGGACCCTGCGCCGGGCGGAAGTGAAGCTGGAAACGATTCGCTTGGCGGAGCTCACCGCCCTGCTGGCCTCCGCCGAGCGCGGCCGCCCACCCTGGCGGCTGGCGGAGTTTGACCTCGCCGCGACGGACGCCGCCGGCATCGGCCGCGCGACGCTCGTGTTCGAGGCGCTGGAAAAAAAGGATGCCGCGGCACCTGCCGCGCCGGCGCCCGCAACGCCGGTGGTCCCGCTCCCGGCGGCCCCGGCGTCGCCCACGTCCAGCCCCGCCGCCGTGCCCTAGCATGAAGACGATCAAATACCTGCACGGCCGAAAGCTTGGAAAAGGGCGGCGGGAGGAGTAAATTTCCCACGGGTTTGAGGGGAGCACGCGATGAAAAAGAAAAAACCAGCAGCCTGCCTGGCAAGCAACATGGAATACAGCCTGTGCCGGACGGCGCAGGCGTTGCTGCCGCTGTTTGCCACCCGGGACGGCGACCGCCCGGAGAGCCTGCTGACCAATTATCCGAATCCGACGCCGATCATCGAGGCGCTGCGCACGCTGATTGATATTCTTTTCCCCGGCAAGATGTCGGCCGGTCCCGTGACGGCGGACGAGCTGGGCATTTTCCTGGTGCGGCGGCTGAGCGAAACCTGGCGGCTGCTGCGGCCGGAGATCGAGCGGGCCGTGCCGTTCCGCTGGCTGGGCGCGGCGGCGCGGAGCGAGTGCCAGGCGCGGCGCGGCGATGCGCGGCGGGAGGCGGTCCGCGTGATGAATGCCTTCTATGCCCGGCTGCCGCAGGTGCGCGCCATGCTGATCGAGGACGTGCGCGCGGCCTACGAGGGCGACCCGGCGGCGCTGACCTACGCCGAGGTGCAGCTCGCGTACCCCGGCCTGCTGGCCATCGCGTCGCACCGGCTGGCCCACGAGTTGTACCGGCTGGCGGTGCCCATCGTGCCCCGGATCATGAGCGAGTGGACGCACGCGCAGACGGGCGTGGACATCAACCCGGGCGCACAGATCGGCCACGGTTTCTTCATTGATCACGGCACGGGCGTGGTGATCGGCGAAACGGCGCACATCGGCAACCGCGTGAAGCTCTACCAAGGCGTGACGCTTGGCGCCAAGAGCTTCCCGCTGGACAAGCACGGCCATCCGATCAAGCACATCCAGCGCCATCCGACGGTGGAGGACAACGTCGTGATCTATTCCAACGCCACGATCCTGGGCGGCGACACCGTCATCGGCCGCGGCTCGACGATCGGCGGCAACGTGTTCCTGATGGACAGCGTGCCGCCCAACAGCTTCGTCACTGGTGAACATCCGGAACTGCGGGTCAAACCCCGGCGCGGGAAAAAAGGGTAACGAGTCCGGCCGGAACGTTTATACGTTCCGCTCCGCAGAAGGAAATGATCCCCTGCCCTCGGGCGTCAGCAAGCTCGGACGGATGATGCGGGCGCCCAAAGAAAGACGCGGGACAAGGATGTCCCGCCCACAAGAAGCACTTGTGCAGCCCTAGGCGCCGCCGGCGCAACCGGCCAGCGCCAGCACGCCCTGCGTCAGCCGGCGCCAGGGCGTAAAGGCGAGGCTGAGCGCCAGCAGGACGTAGACGTCCATGAACACCCGGTTGTAATCCACATAGTAGCTGAAGAACGCCGGCGTGGCCGTGAAGAACAACAGCGCCAGCAGCAGCGCGCAGCCGGATTTCCGGTCGGCGGCATGGCAGCGTTACACAATCGTGGTCTTGGTCAACTTGACCAGGGTCTTCCAGAGCTTTTCGGGCGTGTCGGCTTCGAGCAGCTTCTTGCGGTTCTCCTCTTTCTCGAAGGTCCGCGTCAGGCCCGCCAGCAGCTTGAGATAAAAGGCGCTGGCGGCCGTGGGAATGACCATGAAGAAAATGATTTTCGTCAGCAGGCGCGACGGGCCGCCGAACTTGAGGCCCTTGGGATGCAAGCCCAGGGCCAGGATCAAACCGCCGCCCTCAACGCCGCGGACGTGCGGAAAGGCGAGCGAGTGCTCGACCGCCGTGCTGACGATGGCCTCGCGCTTGAGCGCCTGCTCGAAGAGCTGGTTGCCGTTGTCCACGAAACCTTCGACCTCCAGCTTCATGCACAGCTCCCGGATCACCTCGTCGCGCCCGCTGGAGACCAGTTGCGGGATCATCAGCTCCGCTGAGGAAAACCGTTCGATGTTCGCCTTGGGCGTTTCGCCGCGTTTGGCCGGCGGTTTATGGATGCGCCGCGCATAGGTTTCGCGGTAGTAGAGCAGCCGGGCACAGTTGGGGCACTGATGGAGGTTTTCGGCCGCGTGGATGACATGCACGAGACTGACCGGCAGCGCCATGCCGCAGGCGGAACAGATGCCGTTGGCGATCGGCACGATGGCCAGCGGGTTGCGCGCCTCGATGCGCTTGAAGCGCAGCGCGATGTCCGGCGGCAGCGATTGAAACAGCGTTTTGATCGCCGCTTCGAGCTGCGTCAACCGGGCATCCGGCATGGACGCGACCTGCTGCGCGCGCGCCGCCAGTAATTCCTGGAGTTGCACCAGGTCATTAATGGTTTTATGCATGGATGGTTTCTTGATGGTGGGTGCTGTTTCGTCGGGCAAATTCATCAATTTTCCTTCTTTGAACAATTCGCATGCTGGACGATGACCATTGAAAATATTTTATTTTTATAGCACTTCTTGGAAAGAATGCAATAGCTGATAGACGGACTTCCCGCCTCTTCCCGGCTTGCCTTCCAGGCTCTCATCCGGCAATATTGCAACGTCGCTAACAAAGAAGGAGTCTGTCATGCCAAAGCCTCTCAGCCGTCTGGCCCTGACCACCGCCCTGTTGTGCGCTGCCGCGCTCGGCCTGCGCGCCGCGAATGCGCCCGCGCCGGCCAAGGAAAACCTCATCGCCAAGGTGCTCCCGTGGGTCGGCAAGCCGGCCAGGGAGACTCCCGGCAAACTCCTGCTCCAAAAGGGCAACGGCATCGTGGCGATCGGGGATTCCATCACGGCGGGCGGCGGTTATCTCCGCGACATTGATGCCGCGCTGGCCGGTCTTTATCCCGCCCTGCAACTTCCCAAGATCATCAATGCGGGCATTGGCGGCCAGAAGGCCGAGGATCTGGTCGGACGGTTTCAGCGGGACGTGGTGGATCGCAAGCCGGCCGTCGTCACTCTCAGCATCGGCATCAACGACGTGTGGCACCGGCTGAACGCGCCGCATGACGCGCAGGTGCTCAAGGCGTACAAGGAAAACGTGGCGAAGATGGTGGCTATGGCCCAGGCCAAGGGCATCAAAGTCATTCTTCTCACTCCGACGCTCATCCAGGAGGACCCGGCGGCGGAGGGCAACCAACGCCTGGTCCAGTACGTGGAAGCGATGAAGGCGATCGCGCAAGCGAAGAAATGCGGGCTGGCCGACCTGCACGGCATGTTTCTTGAAGCCCTGAAACACAAGCCGGCGGGCGTGCAGGGCAACTGGCTCACGGGGGATGGCGTGCACATGCAGCCGCTCGGCGACGCCGTGATGGCGGCCGGCGTACTCCGCGCGCTGGGCGTTCCGGACCGCAGTCTCGCGCAGGCGAAGTAGCCGACCACCATCCGCACGGCCGTTGGGCCATGGAGACCACGATCCGGCGATGCAGCGTCACCCCGGCGGTCATTGGCTACGGCGCCAGCCGGACGCGATAGAACCGGGCGGGAGCGGATGCGCCGGCGAGGTTCGTCGCGTTCGTGACGAGATCGCCCGGCTCGCAGGTCTGACGCCGCGTTAACAAGATGGAAAGGCCCGCGCTGGTCGCGGGCCGTGGGTCATATGCGCAAGGTCGGTTTATACGCCGTTACCATCTTTCTGAGCGCGTTCCTTTTGTTTCAGGTTCAGCCGCTGATTGCCAAAATCATTTTGCCTTGGTTCGGCGGGTCCGCTGCCGTGTGGAGCGCCAGCCTGTTGTTTTTTCAACTGGTGTTGCTGGCGGGCTACGCCTACGCGCACGTTTCCATTCGTTTCATGAAGGCGCGTTGGCAACTGATCGTCCATGTGGCGCTACTGCTGATCAGTTGCGCGCTGTTGCCGATTCTTCCGTCACCTGCGTGGCGTCCGACCGTCCCGGGCGATCCCACCTTCCGCATTCTTACCGTCCTCGGCGCGACCATTGGACTGCCCTACTTCCTGCTCTCGGCGACCAGCCCATTGTTGCAGGCGTGGTACGTGCGGCGGTCCGGCTCGGGCATGCCTTACCGGCTCTTCGCGCTGTCGAATTTCGGTTCCCTGCTCGCGCTGGTGAGTTTTCCGTTTCTCGTCGAACCCCGGCTGGCCTCGCGGTGGCAGGCGTATGCCTGGAGCGCAGGGTACGTCGCCTTTGCGCTGATGTGTGTGGTCACCGCCTGGGTGAGCCGGGGCTCTGCGCCGGAGGCCGCGCCCGCCCAGGCGCCCGTGGCGGCCGCAACGACGGATGTTTCCACGGCGGCCACCGTGTCCGCGCGCCCCGGCGGCGCGCAGCTCTTGTTTTGGGTGCTCCTCGCCGCGTGTGCCTCGGTGCTGCTGGTTTCCGTGACCAACCAGATGAGCGAAAACGTCGCGCCGATCCCGCTGTTATGGGTCATCCCGCTCGTGCTGTATCTGGCGACATTCATCATGGCCTTTGAAAGCGAGCGCCTGTACCCGCGCTGGTTGTTCCTCCCGTTGCTGGCCGTGGCCCTGGGCGGCATGGTCTACATGCTGCATGCCGACGGGCGAAATCTCTCGATCAAGTGGGCGATCCCCGGATTTTCAGCGGGTCTTTTTGTCTGTTGCATGGTGTGTCACGGAGAACTCGCCCGTCGTCGTCCCGCGCCGCGCCACCTGACACTCTTTTATCTGATGGTTTCGCTCGGCGGGGCCTTGGGCGGCATCTTTGTGGCCCTGCTCGCGCCCCACGTCTTCACCACGTACCTGGAACTGCCGCTGGGCCTGATCGCTTGCGGTGTGCTCGCCCTGCTCGCGATCTGGCGTCTGCCATGGTCGAAGTTCGCCGCCTGGCCGCTGCGGTTGGGCTGGGGGCTGGGCGTGGTAGCGCTGGCCGTATACGCCGCACGCCAGGAACGCGCCAGCCACCAGGGTCTGCTGTTCCAAGCCCGCAACTTCTATGGACCGCTGGCGGTGCGTGACGATGCTCCTACGGAGAATTACCCCGTGCGCACCTTGTCGCACGGCACCATTGACCACGGCGCCCAACTGCTCGACCCGGCGCGGCACTACACCGCGACCTCGTACTATGGGGAGCACTCCGGCATTGGCCGCGCGCTGCAGGCGATCCAGGCCCAGGGCCCGGTACGCGTCGGAATCATCGGCTTGGGCGCGGGCGTCCTGTCGAACTACGGGCGTACCGGCGACGTCTTCCGGATCTACGAAATCAATCCGCTGGTGGAGCAGATCGCGCAAACGCTGTTCACGTTTTATGCCCATGCGGGGGCCGATAAACAAATCCTGATGGGCGACGCGCGGCTGACCCTGGAACACCAGGAAACGCAGCATTACGACCTGCTCGCCGTCGATGCGTTTTCCAGCGACGCCATCCCCGTGCACTTGCTGACGCGCGAGGCCGCCCAACTTTACTTCCGCCATTTGAAGCCCAACGGCATCCTGGCGCTGCACATTTCGAATAAGTACCTCAACCTTGAGCCGGTGTGTCTGGGCGCTGCCCAGGCGTTGGGCAAACAGGCGATGGTCATCGAGGACGAGATTGAAGACGACGAGGAGTCTTATTACTCTTCGTCCACCTGGGTGCTGGTGACATCCCACCAGGCGTGGTTTGAGGCCCCCAGCTTCAAAGACGCGCCCATGCGCCCGGCCAAGATGCCCGCCAGGTTTCGCCCCTGGACCGATGACTATAGCAATCTGTTCCAGATCCTGGCGCTCGCAGAGGAATGAGCCGTGCCAGCCTCAGTCCCTGTCCACTTTTGGTGGCATCTCTCTTCTTGAAATCGGCGGCCGGGTGCGCTAGAAGCAACCTGTTCCTCATGGCGGGGTACCGAAGTGGTTAAACGGATCAGACTGTAAATCTGACGGCGCAAGCCTTCGTAGGTTCGACTCCTACCCCCGCCACCACGCTTGAATCCGGCTATTTCACCAATGAATACAAGGCTATTCGCCATTACGCCTTGCCCGTTGCTTCCCTTGCTGGCGGTTACCTTCCCGTCCTGAATGAGGCTCGAACCGGCAGCATAAAGGTAGCAGCCGGTCTTCGTCAGATTGTGCGTATATCCGGGGCATGGGGTGTAGGCGGGCGGATTTCGCATCCATGATGCCCAAGGCGCGATACGGATGCGGTGGGACGTGCAAAGGGGGGGGCAGGCCGGAGGCGGATCGGCAGGCGGATCGCCCAACGTGGGGCATCCTGTGCGATCTGGCAGGGCGCTGGCTGCGGGCGGCGGACAGGAGACCGGCCCGGCACGGCGGGAGTCCCCCGCGGCCCGCTAGACGGCAGGGGCAGCAGCGGAGGGGGGACTATCCCCGCCCTCCGCTTGACGGTTTATCGCTGCTGATCGGTTGGCTCCGGTGTGCTTGAAGTCGGCTTGGCCGGGGCCGACGGGTTGTGCAGTGGCGGCTGCGGCGTCAATGTTCACCTTGACGTTTCGGCGCGGCCAGCGACGCTAACGTCCGAGGTGTTGTTGGCCATCTTTATTATGGTTAGTTGCCGTAGTAGTAAATCGCGCTCCGGTAAGGCATGGGGAAAGAAGCCCGGTTGTGAAGGCGGGGCTGTTTTGTCAATTCCCGGGCCGAGAAGAATTCATTCTGGTAATTGATCACCCAACGGCAGGTTTTATCGAAGCTGATTGTGTCAATCCCGCGGCAACGCAACATGGTGAACAAACCGCCCGACTTGTAATCTTCAATACGCGTGATGGCCGCGTAATGGTCCGATTGAATACCGCCGGCCATGCCCCACGAATAACCGTAACAGTCTTCCGTGCCAAGATATTCCATCTGCGGTTCCCTGCTCCCGTCCAGGTAGATCTCCTGGTTAGCTTCACAGATAAGATCACTTTTCTTAGCCATTGGATGGTCTGCCGCTACTTGTAGCCAGTGGGCCACAATCACACCCGCCCCTTGAATGTTGCAGGCTTCAATGATCTCTTCAGGAATGGTCGGCGAACCTGTGCGGTAGGCCACGCGTAGGTAACCAGTTTCTTCAGGTAATGCTTTGACCTTTTTCCACTGTATTTCCGTATAACCGCTGAACTTGCTGTCCGTCGGATTTTTCACTTCTATGTGGATGTGCCTGCGAAACGGCATCGGCAACCGGAGATTGTGGGACTCCTTTACATGCGAAAAGTACACGGTGGCGAAATATGCTGTTTTGGCCTCTGGATCACCAAGAAAATCCATATACGGCATCTCTATTGAGGGCTTGTTTTCGCCATCGTACCAAACCCGCAGAATCAGTGCGCCCTGGTCGCCTCCACCGTACTTGCTGACATGAAACATTGTAACCACCCCCGGTCCGTCTGCATCCAGCACCACCGTGTTCGATCTTGGGGTTATCTCCGGCAGGTTCGGATACTTGTCATACGGCCAATGGTTGATCGCCAACCGGCTCTCAGTCCCGCCGCCAACCGAAGTCAGCTCCAGCCATTGTGAGTTGGTGAGCGCTGTTCCTCGCCGGTATGTTGAGCAACCGCTGAGCATAATTGTCAGTGTAACCATGCACAGAAACATGTTTCGGTTCATTCATATTTCCTTTCTTCTAAAATGGCCAACGGCGCTTTTGACCCGCGGCGAACGTGTGAGCCGTCACGGTCAAAAATCTGGTTCGCCGTTCAATCTTGTTTACTGGTTTTCAAATCCTCTTGAATTTGGAGCAAAACAAACAGCGCGACGGCTACGAGACCGAACACGATGCCAAAGAGGAGCCATAGCCACTTTGTTTTTTGGCCTCGCTTGGCCTCCAGAAAAAGCCAGATGCCAACCGCAATGTTCACAGCCCAAGAGAGGAGAAGACTGGCGGACGCCAATGCTGATTTCAGAAAGTGGAACTGTTGGAACTCGTAGTGTCCGTACATTCGGGCAGCCACAATCGTTGTCAGGGGATTGGGGATTAAACTGACAACCCAAAGGATCAACACGACGATCGCCAATCGTTCAATTCTTTTTGTCATCTTTTCATCCTCTCGTCGTTAGCGAACGACTCGCGCTAAGCGGCCGGGCGCTTCGTCCGGTCACGCTTGAGCGCGTTGTTAGGCCGCCTTATCATTTCTTCTGCTCCATCGTCGGGCGTGGATACTGAGCTCGGTAAGCCTCCGCTCTAGACAGCACCACCTGAACCTGAGTGCGAGAGGTGTCCGAAATGTTCGCCTGCTTTAACACAAATCGCAACTGCTCGATGTCTTTATCAAGGTGTGATTCAATCCTTTCAATCGCGTTGGATACCGATCCTTGCCGAAGTTGCTCCAATACTGCGACGCTCTGGAGCGTGTGTGAACTCCTGTTGCGCACGAAGCTCTCCATGGCGAATCGGTTGACATCTTGCTCCGTATACCGCTTTTCCCTTTCCGTACAACCGGCAAGAACCAGAAGCACAGCAGGGATGAGTATAATTTTACACATAGCGTCCTAACGTTCCGGATCAGTGACCCCGCGCCACTGGTAGCCGAAATGCAACTGAGACGCAATCGCGGGGTTCACTGCATCCGGTTTGTTCGCCGATTCATACATGTAAGAAATACTCCAATGTCATCTCCACCAAAAAAGCGATCATCAACCAAATAATGAATCCATACCGAATCAGGACTGCGTCTGTTGCAGTGAGCGCATTCCTGCGACGGAGGGCTAGCCAACCGAGCATCAGCCAGTATCCGCCCATCGCGCACCCGCAAATCCGACCACAGTAGCCTCCATCCAAGAGGAGAGCAGTCAGCATAAGGATGACGACTTGGACCAAAACAACCCATCCAAGGGCGCTTTGCAGTTCAGAGAGCCGGAACGTTTGCTTGGCTTCGGTCATGTTGCAGGCGAACGCAAAGGTCAGCGACGGGAGCCAGCCGCCGATGACGTTCGATTTGTCTCTGAGCGAATTGGCTGGCTCCCGTTGGCTGAACCGTCTGGTTCGGCCTTGTTCTTCGTACTGTTTCCGGCCAAACTCCCCAGCGCCCGCTTCAGGCTCGCCAACAGCTTCGCGTCCGTGTCAACGCCATAGGACAACGTCCAGACGATTTTGTTCGTCGTCCCGGCAATGAAAGTTTTGTTGAAAAAGGTCCACCAATAAGACTCTTGTACCGTCTGGGGTGTCGGCGGTTGTTGCACCTCGCCCTGCGGCGCGAAAACGCGCAGGACGAACCCTCTATCACTGGGACCGATTTCCTCAACCAGATTCGTGCTCCACCCGCCGAAGAAGCCACTGCGGTGTGGGTGCACCATGAACCTCTGGGGTCGATACTGCACGACCAAACAATCGCTGTACACCGCCGAATATTCAACAGTTGGCGTGGGAGCGAGACCAGCCAGGACCGGCTTTAGGGTCTCCTCCACCTGCCGTAGGACGGCCTTGGGCTCTTCTGCCGGAGCTATTGCCAGGGAGGCACCCACGCCGGCGATGACGAGAAAATGAGCAAGAGTTTTCATGTTGAATATCGTTTTCATATAGACGTAACACGCAACGCAGCCATTTCTTAGAAACTTTCGCGCAATAGCGCCGTCGAACGTCCCGGCTCACCGACGCCGGGCCAATGACGCTCAGAATGAAACCGCGGCCCGATCCCGGCGTTCGGTGCAGCCGGCTTGTTCGAAAGATCGGTCACTTGCGTCCGGCCAACGCAGAGAATATGTCCGCTACGCTATCCAAGCGATACCGCGGATCTATCTTCGCTGCCTGTCGCGGAATAAAAACAAAGCAGGAGAAACCAGCGAAAGATGCAAGCCATGCAAATCGGGCCAGATGCTGGTAATTCTCAGAGCCTAAGAATCCAAGGAATCCGAGGAATCCTAGAAATCCCAGCATTCCCAAGAAACGACGATCATGCGTCTTGTCCATACTTATTTCCTTTCTCTATTTCGAACATCCTGCTCAGTGGACGTACTCCTAGCAACCATCAGATGAACGGCCTAGCAGCTTTATATCTATTCTGATAGGCTGCTACCAACCATGGCGGAAGATCATGAATTCCAACGACTCTGTCAAGGCCCAAAGGATCGCCCAGTTTTGGGCCGCTTACAAGTCCTGCGTTGAGGCCAACAAGGTTCAGCCCCAGCGGTCGGTTTTCTACGTCCGCTGGGTGCAGGAATTCGTTTATTTTCAACAGGATAAGAAGTTGCGGGGTCGCTCAGCAGCCGATATCCTGCTTTTCTTACGCTTTTTGTCAATCCTCCGCTGCCCAACCTCCCTCCAACCCCGCTAATTCCGCCAGTTCGTTCACCATCGCCCGCCGCAACTCCCGCTTGAACTGCCCCGGCGCTTTCCCATGCCGCTCAAACAGGTTCATGACGAAAATGACCACCTCTTTGCTCTCCCTGTCCGTGTTGCTGAGGGCTTCGGGCGACACCCCCTGTTCCATCATCTGCTTCGACGGCACATCCTCGAACCGTATCGTGACGCCCTCAACCCGTTCCTTGAAGTCCTTGGGTATGGCGGCATAAAGGGCTTGGCGATCCCGTTCAGCCGCCCTGCGAAGCCGTTCCAGAATGCGGTGATATTGGCGGTTCGGTTTTATGGGCGTATCATCTGGCGCAGCTCTGTCGGCAGCTCATCGACACTATGCAACACCTCGACATCAGCGCCCTCGTCGTCGGTTAAGATTTGGTACATTCTGGATAGTCCAAAGATTAGTTCACTCGGCGCGATGAAATAGGCTTTTGACCCAGGTCTTTCTCGAAATATCTTCTTTCCCCATATTCCTATCGTCGATATACCCGGTGCTGTTAACTTAAAGCTTTCTGTGGGCAGCATGGTTGCATCCCATATCCGAGTTATGGGACCCGGTGTCTCGGCAAGAATCCCGTCGAGGTAGGTGGTCATCGCCAATGCAGCTTCATCCGTAAATAATGTCAATATCCGGATGTGAATGGCGTTCTTTTCACGGGTCACACGAGCCTTGGTGCCTCCGATTGATACTTCATCGACAGTCATATATCCTCAATTCTGAGCGACTACCTGATATGCTGCTACCAACCATGGCGGAAGTGTATGGATTCCAACGATTCTGTCAAGAACCAACGAATCGCCCAGTTGGGGGCTGCTTACCAGTCCTGTTCTGAGGGTCGGGCCGTCGCGCCGCCAGGTCTGTCGCTGTTCTTCGCCACCAGCGAGATGCAGACGCCGCACCGTCGTTGTCCGGTGGCCTCACCCTCTGCGCCCATCGCTACGCCGGCCCCACCGGGGGCGCGGCCGTCACCTTCTCCGACTTGGAACTCCGCGTGATCCGGTGAATTCTGTTGGCCAGCGGGGCCGGCGGATGTAATATCGTTGACCAGAATGGAATGCACCCGGCAGAAAGAGACGATCCAGCACGCGCTGGTTTTCCTGTTGTTCGTTGGAGCCACGGCCTGTTCGATGGCGGCGCTGCCGGAAAATCTCGCACCGAAGGCCAAGGTCTGGGCGTCGTCGGAGTTCAGCGACGAGTACGCGGCACGTTATGCCGTCGACGGCATGGTTCCCGAAGCCGACAGCAAATGTGATGTCCGGCAGGCCTGGTGCATTCACCGTGCCACGGCCGGCGACCAGGCCGAGTTTACGCTCGAATGGCCGGCGCCGATCGCGGTGGCGGAGCTGGTCTATTTCGGGCGCACGGCACAGATCCTCACGGAATGCTGGAAGGATTACGAAGTTTACTGTGACGGCGACACGCAGCCGGTCGCCAGGGGCAGCTTCCAGATGGTGCACGGGCCGCAACGCATCGCGATCGCCCCGCGGCGCTTGCAGAAGCTCCGCTTGAAGTTCCTCAATTCCTACGGGCCGCATAATCCGGGCGCGTCGGAAATTGCCGTGTACCCATCGAGTCCTACGGACGAACAGCTCGCCAAACTGCTCGTGCCGACGAGTCCGCTCGCGGACACGCTGGCGCGCGGTGCGTTGGGCTTCCGTGACCTGCTCGTCATCAAACGCCACTCGATGCATCTTTCGCACGTTTACGTGTACCACGCTGAAGGGTTCCAGCCCGGCGGCGGTTTGTATGTGTGGGCGCCGGGACCCGGCGGCGGCAAGCTGCGCGAGCTCGTGGCGTCGCCGGAGGGCGAAATCATCGACTGCGATCTTTCCTATGACGCCAAGGCGGTTGTGTTCTCGTGGAAACGGAGGGGTACGGTGTTGCAGCGCGGACTCTGGGAGCAAACCACCGAGCACGACCGGACCGTGCCGGAGGAGAACTACCAAGTTTACCGGATCAACATCGACGGCACCGCCCTGACGCAGTTGACCGACGGCCCGCACAACAATCTGGATGCCTGCTGGCTGCCCGACGGCGGTATTGCGTTTCTGTCCGACCGCAAGCCGGCCTATGCCTATTGCTTTGTGACAACCTCACCCGTGCTGTATCGCATGGAGCGCGACGGTTCGCGCCAGCGCCGGCTGTCGTCGAACTACTTGATGGATTTCACGCCGGCGGTGTTAAACGACGGACGGATCGTCTACACCCGGTGGGAGTACGTGGACCGCGGGGCGTGTCCGATTCAGAGCCTGTGGACGATCCATCCCGACGGCACCGGGTTGGCCGGGTACTTTAAGAACCGGATGCTCGCGCCCGGCACGCTCATGGAAGCCCACGCCATCCCCGGCACCACGAAGGTCCTCGCGCTGGCGACCAATCACAACGGCGACCGCCGCGGCGGCATCTGCGTCATCGACGTCCGCCGGGGCGCCAACGCGAAGGAAGCCATTCGCATTGTCACGCCGGAAGTGGACATTTTCCGGGTGAGCGACGTTTTCGGCAACGGCTTGGATGGCCCGTACGAAACGCCCTACCCCATCGACGACCGGCACTACCTCGTGTCGCGTCAGGGTTCCCTCCAACTCCGTGATTTCGACGGCACCAGCCCGGCCACGTTGTTGCGCCCCAACGGCGGGATGGGCTTCTACAGCCCGCGGCCACTGATGCCGCGCGTCCGGCCGCCGGTGATTCCGTCGGTGTTGCCGGCCGAACCGCAGGGGTCGTGGGCTACTGTTTTCCTCTCCGATGTCTATCAGGGGCTCGAACCTCACGTGCCGCGTGGCGAGATCAAACAGATCGCCGTGGTGCAGGAAATCGAGAAGAGCAAGTTTGTGCCGCTGTACACACAAGTCCCCGGCTGCAGCGGCTATGCGGCGAACTCGGCGTTTGGTTTTCAGTTCCCGCTGGTGTCCTGCGGCGCGACGTACGCGCCGAAAAAGGTCTGGGGCTATGCCGAGGTGAACACGGACGGCTCAGCCTGCTTCAAAGTGCCGGCGGAGGTGCCCATCTACTTCCTGGCGCTCGACCAGCACGGGCGCGCCGTCCAACGGATGCGGACGTTCACGCACCTGATGCCGGGCGAAGTGCAGAGCTGCACCGGCTGCCATACCGAACGCAACTACGCTACACCCAGGAGCCGATTGACCGCGAGCACCGCCGTCCAAGAGCTGCAACGACCCGAATGGGGTTGGCAGGGCTTCAGCTACCGGGCCGTCGTGCAGCCCGTGCTGGACCGTTACTGCATCCAATGCCACAATGCGCGCGCCTCACCCAAGGGCGTCGATCTCAGCGGCGACATGACCGACTTCTTCAATGTCTCCTACGACATCCTCGCGCGCAAGGGTACGCTGGGTGAACTGCATCCCGAAGTGCATGGCGTCGCCCTCTCCAGCGGGGAGGAGGGCCGCAGCCCGTACACGAGTTGGATTTCCAGCATCAATGGCGCGGAGTACAACATCCTCATGGTCCAGCCCAAGACGTGGGGGTCGCCGGCCAGCAAACTGGCCGGTTTGATTTTGGCCGGACATCCCGACGCCCAGGGCCAACCTCGTGTCCAGATGGACCGGCCGAGCCGACGCCGCGTGATGGCGTGGATTGATCTCAATGTGCCCTACTACCCGACTTCGTATTCCAGCTATCCTAACACCATGGGATGCCGGCACCTGTTCCCGCTCGAACTTGACGCCACGCTGAAGAAGATTGCCGCAACGCGTTGCGCCGGCTGCCACCCGCAAGGCCTTCCACGCAAATTCTACACCCGCATCACCAATCCGCAGTTAAATAATTTTCTGCTAGCGCCGCTCGCCAAGCAGGTGGGCGGCACGGAAGCCTGTGGCAAAGCCGTCTTCGCCTCGACGGACGATCCAGATTACCAGATGATTCTGAAAACCTTCGAACCGGTCACGGCGATGTTGCAAGAACTTCCGCGCGAGGACTTGCCCGGCCTCGAACAAGCCGGCACGGTCAGCGGTCGGAAGTGAACTCCCGGCGACCTGCAGCCAACGGAGCCGATACGGCCCACGGGCATCCCTTGGAATAATTCATCGGCGCCCGGGAGAGCCCAACCCATCATCCAGGGCGCGTTGCTGCTTAAAACGCCCAGGATCCCCGGCATAATTGTGGGGGGTACTCATTACGTCCCGGCCACCTTAATCGGCTCCTCCAGTCCTTCTTTGCGCCCTTTGCGTGATACACTTTTGTGAACGGCCCGGTTTTCACTCCAACTTAGTAATGCGGCCAGGCCGTGCGTGCCTCAGGGTCCTTTCCCGTACACCCGCACATAATCAATGTACATGTCGGCCAGGCCGTTGTAGCGGGACAAATCCACGGGCCAGCCGCCGCCCGTGGCCAGATTGATCATGAAGAAGAGCGGCTGTTGCTTGCAGAGCGGGAAGGTCGGGTGGCGCCCGACCTCGATGTTGTCGCAGTAATAGATCGTGTCGGTCTCGGAAATCTTGCAGCCATAAGTGTGGAACGTCTCGAACCAGGTCGAGGGGATGCCGAACTTGCGCATGCGAACCGGGTTGCGCAACCCGTCGTAGGCCCTCTTTTCCATGGCTTTGCCGGGCTCGCCCTGGTTCCACGCGTGGGGCGTCACCATATAGGTATCATCCGCGTTGGGATGGCCGGGGCCTTCGCCGCCATAAGCCTCAATGATGTCCAACTCATCGCACGGCGTCTTGTCTTTAAGCCTGTTATCCGTCATGTAATCGGTCATGAGCCAGAAGCCCGGCCATGTGCCGATGGCGTTCGGGCCTATAAACCGGCATTCGAAGTAGCATGGGGCGGTGACCTTGATGCCACTGGCGTCGTTCTTCATGGAGGAAATCAGGCCCGAGCTGTGGGTCTTGTCGCTGGCCCGAATCCGCAGATAGGAGTCCACCTGCGAAAACGGGTTCTTGCCGGCGTCATCGTGGCCGCTGAAGGTATGCGCGCTGAAGTCCTGCCAGCCGTTGGGTGGTTTGTGATCGTAATACGCCGCCTTCGCATCTGTGCTGGAAATGGAGACGGGACCGGTGAAGTCATCGGCAAAGACCAGCCTCAGGCCATCCGCCGCGGGAGGAGGGTCTTGGGGCATCCCTTCGTTCCAGGAAACGCCGCCCTTGTTATAGAGCTGCAGATAGCCATTGTCTTTGAGCGCGCCGTTCTCGCCCGCGATTCTCACCGTGACGGGGCCGTGCGGGTACTGGTCGGCGGAAAAGACGAACGCGCCGTGGCCCTTCGCATCGAGGGCGACGGTGGCGACGGTGGAATCTGAACCCCGGACGTCCCCTTGCTTCCAGCACTTGGCGGTCAGGCTCTTGTAACCGGGGGCGGAAACGATGACGGCCGTGTCCCCTTTGACCTCCGAGCAGTATTCCGGCGAGACCACGGACACCTGGCTTCCCAGGGTCTCATAGACGCTCTTTTCGGAGTCCACGCTGAGGCCGTCGAAATAGAGATCGCTCTCAACGGCCAACAATTTCGCGTTATCCGTGGGCTGACTGACGGTCAACGTGATCCCGGTGATGGGGTAATCCATCCTTCCATTCTTGTCCCCGCCCCAGGTCTCATGGCCGGAGTCCAGGGCGATGACGACTTCTTTCCAACCCGTAGAATTGATAAGCCCGCCCTGGCCGGTATTCTTGCTGTACTGGTGCGTTTCGCCGCTGGCGTCAGCCACCTGCACTCCATACCCGCACTTCGAGTTGTCGCCATAGAGCCAGAAATGCAGTCGGTGGACTGGCGCCTGGATATTGACCTTGTTGGGGATCCCGAGGTATTGGAATTGTCCCTTCGCGAGGAAGCGGTAATGCAGTTTCAGGCATTGTTTGCCGTCGTGCGGGTGGTCGGCTGATAGCTGGACGGACGCATTCTCGTTCGGGATGTTGACCACCCATACGCTGGGCTGCGGAGAAGCCTTCTCGAAGTCCTGCACCATCACCGGCGTCGCTCCCCGCGACTGCGCGATTCCGCAGGCAAGCAGGAGAGACAGGAAACTCACGTTTGTTTTCATGCTTGTGTTTATACCTGCCTGCCAACCATGCAGGTCAAGAAGCAAATTACTGCATGGGCGTCAGTTTGACGAAGCGCAGGTTGATGGCTTTCCAGGTCGCGGCGTCTTTCGGGCGGACTTTGATGATCTGGTCGCCGGGCTGCTCGAGCTTGAGTTGGCCTACATCGGTTTCGCGATATTCGGACCAAGTGTCGGTCTGCGGCGCTTTGCCGGTGAGTTGCTGGCCGGCGGCTTCCACGACGAACTCGATGTCGCCATTCGTCGAGGCGGTACTGGCGGTAATCTTGAAAGTGCCGGGCTTGTCGAATTTCACTTTCCACGAAACCCATTCGTCGGCTTTGTCCCAGAAGCCGATGTTGGGTTGGCCGCCTTGGCCTTCCGTTTTAATCCCGTCGCCGTGTAATTCGGCGTCGTCGGCCCCGAGTGTCAAGTTGCCTTTGGCGTCGGGGTGGAGCGTTTGCGTGACTTGTGGAATCTCAACCGGCTTGAGGTTGGTGCCGGTGATTTTTAGGGCGCAGGTATACTCAGACACCTTCTGCGCGGGCACCGTGACGACGAGGCCCTCGGCGGTCTGTTGCCAGTCCACGGGGCCCTTGTAACCGAGCAGGTTGACTTTGCTGATCTTGCCGGCCGGCTCGGCGAGGGAACGCACAACGAGTTTACCTTCTTCGGGCCAGCCAAGGGCGATGGCGTAGAGCGTCGCGCCCTTGGTGGTGAAGCGGATTTCCCGGGCGTTGTATTTGTAGTCTTCGCCGAAATTGCCGCCCTTGATCTTGACCGCGCTTTCGCCATAGACCAGCCAGGGGCGCGTGCCAAAGATCGCTTCGCCGTGGATGGCGGTCCAGACGGCCAACTGCGCCAACATGTCCTCGACTTCGGGATCGAGTGTGCCGTCAGGACGCTGGACGACGTTCAGCAGCAGGTTGCCGTTCTTGCTGACGTTGTCCACGAGCAGGTGGATCACCCAACTCACGGGGCGGAACTTCCAGTTGCGATTGTAGAACCAGTCGCCTATCGAAGTGTCGGTCTGCCACTGATAGGGATCGATCTTCGGCATGATGCCGCGTTCGAGGTCCTCGACCCACCGGCCTTCGGATTTCTGTTTGCAGTTATAGACCACCTCGACCCTGCCGCCGTGGCGGGCGGCACTGGAGTTGTAGAGGTGGGCGATCATGGTGCGCCCGACTTCGTTGCCGAACGGCACGCCGCCATCGCTATAGAGCAGGTCGGGATGATAGTTGTCCACCAGCTCTTTGATTTCGTTGTACCATTGCTGCTGCCACTTGGGGTTGTTGCTGTACCAGCCGGTGTCGCCCGGCTCGGCCGGGAAATGATAGAGATCCTGCCATTGCGGGTCCGCGCCATCGTACGGCACACCGGCCTTCGGCCCTTCCTTGTCCGCGCGGTGGCTGCTTTGGAACCAGGTGAAGCTGGCGCCCAAGTGCTCCGACACGCCGAATTTCAGCCCGTATTTCGTCGCCGCCTTCTGCCAGTCGCCAACGACATCGCGTTTCGGGCCCATGTTGACCGCGTTCCATTTGTGGAGCTGCGAGTTCCACAGGAAGAAATTGTCGTGGTGCGAACCCATGCTGACGAAATACTTCGCCCCGGCTTTCTTGTAGAGCGACATCAGCCGGTCAGGATCCCATTTCTCCGCCTTCCACAAGGGGATGATGTCCTTGTAACCGAACTCCGACGGATGCCCGTAGTGTTCCAGATGATATTTGTAATGGCCGTTGTCCGGCTCGTAGATGCCGCGGGCGTACCAGTCGCCGTCCATCGGCACGCACTGCGGTCCCCAGTGTGCCCAGATGCCGAACTTGGCGTCCCGGAACCATTCGGGACACTGATATTGCTTCAGCGAATCCATCTCGGGCTTGAACGGCCCGTCGGCAATTGGATAGTTCCCCGCGTCTTCGCTCCTAGCCCAAGCACTGGCCAGCAGTAAACCGACTACGACGAATTTCTTCATGTGTGATTCCTTTCATTTCAGCCGCCGCATACATTATCAACTCAAAGCCCTGAGTCCAAGCGTCAGATGATACGTCCGGTCCCAAGTGAAGACCGATAGCATGGGCGTTATGCCCTGGAGCAAGGCACGAAACTTGCTTCTACTGGAGTGTAAACGGTCCGGCGGCATGTGGGGTTACCCGGCGGCTCGATCAGGACGGCGACGGAAAGCGGCCTCGGGACGCGTCCGACCCCCAAAGGCGCTCTGCGTATGAAAGCAGAAAAGAACGACGCTCTAGCCTGCCCTGTAAGGCGCGATCTCGACGCGGCCCTTATGATGACATGGCGGAAAACCGGAAACCTTGAACCAACCCGGCCGCGTTGTGCCAAGCTCACGCGGCGGCAGGCCTCAAAAGACGCTCAGCGTATGGAAGCAGGAAAGTGCGACGTTCTAGGATGTCCTATACGGCGCGATCTCGATGCGGCGCTTGTGGTAACATGGCGAAAAAGATGAAATGGAACAATGCGCCCAGTTTCGGTTTTACGAGGAATTAAATGACTTTCTGCCGCGCCACCAGCGAAAGCGGGACATCCCTTATATTTTTACGGCGCATCCGGCCGTCAAGGATTCCATCGAAGCGCTAGGGGTACCGCATACCGAAGTTGACCTGATCATTATTAATGGCCGGTCGGTGGGCTTTGCTTACGAAGAGTATCAACGGTGCCGTGACTGCGGAAAAGTCTACTGGCGTGGCGCGCACTATCCACGGCTCAGTTGCAAGCTGGAACGCATCTTGGGTGGCGACCGCGCTTCCCGCAAAACCACGCTGTTTCCCTAATGTTTTCGTGCATGCAGGGCTGGAGACCGGGGACGAAAAGTTCCTGCAGCGCTGCCGCCGGGGGGCGACGGCGCAGCCCATGGTCGCCGTGGCCGTCCGGGCCCAGGCGGCGGGGTTGCGCCAGTCGGTGCTGGTGCTCCTGGCCCTCGGCGGCGCCGGCCTTTACGGCGAACGGAGGCGGTAGAAACGGCTGGGGTAATTCGTCCAGTCCGGATCGCTGAAATAGGACGAGCCGCCGGTGAGGGTGTTGGTTGCCACCGGAGACCAATCGGGATTGACTAGGTCCGTGCAGGCTTCCACCACAACGGAGATGTTTGTTGCCCAGGATATGATGAAAGCGAATCCGTTGGTTTGCACGTCGAAGCCCTGACCGTTGTTTAGGATCAGCGGGTACGGAAGCGCCCATAGCGCGGTCGGCCTACCGCCAAAGAGCGCTGGTGGTGGTGTTGGCCAACCCGTGGTTCCCGGCAAGTAATAGACGGTTACATTGTTGTCAAAGACGAATACATCCGAACCAACGCTGGGGGCGTTCCCCTTGAAATAGGCTCCAGTCAGGGCGGCGCATAAATAGAACGCTTGGTTCCCGATGCTGGTGACGCTGCTGGGGATCGTGACGCTGGTCAGGATGCTGCATTGATTGAACGCCTGCACCCCGAGGCTGGTGACGCTGTTGCCGATTGTGATGCTGGTCAGGCTGCTGCACGTGCTGAACGCCCGATCCCCGAGGCTGGTGACGCTGTTGCCGATTGTGACGCTGGTCAGGCTGGTGCACATGAAGAACGCGGATATTCCGATGCTGGTGACGCTGTTGGGGATCGTGACGCTGGTCAGGTTGGCGCGTTTAAAGAACGCCCCGTCCCCGATGCTGGTGACGGGCAGGCCATCGAGCGTGCTGGGGATGGTCACCGCACCGTTGGTGCCGGTGTAGCTCGTGATGGTGATCGTATTATCGGAATTTGTCGTGTAGGTATAATCCTCGGCTTGCACCGCGGCGGACAGCGCCAGCAGCAGCAGTAGCGGCAGGATCCGCATGGCGCAGGCAGTTTTTAAACACGCGACACCGTGTTTCTTGTTTTTCATGTTCCGCCAGCTTTTCCGGCCCATCTCTGATTTTCACGCGATTTGTGTCATTGTCTACCCGGCGACTTGAATAACAAGAATAAATCGGATGCATAATAAATCCCCATGCGGGGGGAGGGGTAGTCCCCTTGCCGCTGCCGCCCCCGCCATCCGCCGGGCCGGTCCCCCGCGCCCATTGGCGTATAGCGCGCTGAACTGCTCATCCATCAGTCGCGACAGGGTCTGCGGGCATCCGGGGGTCCAAGCGGCGGGATTGCGCCGGTCGGTGTTGGTGCTCTGGGGCCTCGGCGGCGCCGACAGCAGCCGGGTACAGGTGAAGCATATTTCTTGGCGATGGCTTGCGCGCCTGGTGGTGGTTTTGGCCGCGGCCGCGCTGCCGGCGTCCGCCGCGGGCGACGGCTCAAGTCGGGCCTGGGGTAGTTTCTGATCCGCCGCAGGCGCCAAAAAAAAAACAGGCGGGCGACGTATTTATAGTTCGCGCCAGCCGGGCATTCCGGCTATAAGAAGGGCGCAACGGTCGTGCTGCATGGGGATGCAGGCACTGAACAAGAAAGGATGATCCTGATGAACGAGTACAAGACCACGCGCCGAACATTCCTGAAAGCCACCGGCTTGGCAACGGTCGCCATGGGCTTTCCCACCATCATTCCGTCGTCAGCCCGCGGCGACGCCACGACCCCGCCGCCCAGCGAGCGCATCGTGATGGGCGGCATCGGCATCGGCAACATGGGCGGGGGCGACCTCGGCGCCTTCGTCAACAACCCGGCCGTGCAATACGTGGCCGTGTGTGACGTCCGCAAGAACGTCTGCAACGGCGCCAAGAGCAACGTGGACCAGCATTACGGCAACACCGACTGCAAGGCCTACGGCGACTTCCGGGACCTGCTCGCTCACAAAGACCTTGACGCGGTGCACATCGCTACGCCGGACCATTGGCATGCGATCATGATCGTCGAGGCGTGCCGCGCCGGCAAGGACGTGTTTTGCCAGAAACCGGAGACGCGGACCCTGCGCGAGGGTGCGCTGGTCGTCGCAGCCGCGCGCCGCTATGGCCGCGTGGTGTCCGGCGGCAGCCAGCGCGTCCTCGAGGATTACCGCGGCATCGTCCGCCCATGCTGGGGCGGCGAGTTGGGCCCGATCAAGACGATCAACGTCGAAGTCGGCCCGCTCTCCCAGCCCTGCAACCTGCCTGCCGAGAACTGCCCCGCGGACATGGACTGGGACATGTGGCTGGGGCCCGCGCCCTGGGCGCCCTACAACCCCCAGCGGTGCGACGGCAATTTCTCGACCAGCGGCGGCAGTTGGCGCTCCTACAGCGACTACTCCGGCGGCGGCATGACCGACTGGGGCGCCCACCATTTCGGCGGCGCCACGTTTGCCGTGGACGTGCGGGAACTGCAGCCGACGGAAGTGAACTATGTGGTGGAAGGCGATAAAAAATACCTGTCCTACAAATACCCCAACGGCATCGAGTTGACGCACAACAAGCCGGGCCGGGGTAATATGCAGGTCGAGGGCACGCCGGGCGAAAAGCGTGAGCCGAAACCGGTCCCGCAGTACAAGGCGAAGGGCGGGATCTGTGCCGACTTCCTGCATTGCGTCAAAACGCGCGAACGGCCGTTCCGCGACATCGAGCTGGCCGTCAATACCATGGCCGTGTGCCACCTCGGGATCATCGCCTACGCGCTGGGCCGCTCGCTGAAGTGGGATGCGGCGAAACAACAGTTCATCGGCGACGCGGAAGCGAACCGCTTCCTCGACCGCGCCCGCCGCGAACCGTGGCAACTGTGAGGCGGCCGGCGTTCGATCAACAACCATCCGAAATTATTTAGAAAGGAATCATGCCATGTTAGACCAAGCCTTTGAAGCACTGAAAACCTACGATTGGGGAATGGATCCCAAAGTCCTCCAGCCGATTGACGACGCGATCGTGGCGACCCACAACGATGCCGCGGGCCGCAAGGACCTCGAAGCCCGCCTGATCGCGGCGCTCAACAGCGCCGCCTCCCGCGCCGCCAAGGACGCGGTGTGTCGCGCGCTCAAAACCGTCGGTACTGCTGCGGCAGTACCGGCCTTGGCGGCGCTGCTGCCGAACGAGCAGCTCTCCCATATGGCCCGCTATGCCCTCGAACGCATCCCGGATCCGGAGGCCGGCGCGGCCCTCTGCGCGCAGCTCCCGAAGGTCAGCGGTAAGCTCAAGATCGGCATCATCGCCTCGCTCGGCGTCCGCGGCGCCGATGCCGCAGCGACCCCGGCGGGGGGCGTGTTCGGATTTTTCCGGGGCGCCGACCGCAGTGGCACGGTCCCGCAGTTGAGTACCCTGCTGACCGACCCGGATGCCGCCGTGGCCCGGGCCGCCGCCTGCGCCCTGGGCGACATCGGCACGCCGGCGGCGAGCCAGGCCCTCGCGGCCGCGAAACCCGCGCCCGGAACCCAGGTAGCGATCGCCGACGCCCTGCTGGCCTGCGCCGAGCAACTGCTCGCCGCCGGCCAAAAGCGTGACGCCCGTGCCGTCTATGAACGGCTCCTGAAAAACAATCCTTCCCGGCTGGTCCGGTCCGCTGTGGAACGGGGCCTCAAGAACTGCGGATGAAGCGCCGCCTGCGTTCGAGCGCCAGACGGTCCGCGCGCGCGGCGCCGGTTACGTCCGTGAGTTCCACGTGTGGAATTTCCGCACCTGAGAGGCGCAGCGGACAAGACGGCCAGACCTAGCCACTCCGCCAAGCCCCGATTACGTCCACGGATTTCAGGATTACACGGATTTTAGTCTGATCGTTCCGCTTTCAGCTTGCCGCCTTCAGTTCGCCTGTCCCGGTACGGCGAGCAGGCTGCGCTGGGTCGGAATGTAGAGGACGTTGTCGGCGGCGGTCAGCGTGATCGGCTTGGACGGCAGCCGGGTGCGTGATAGCACCTGCTTTTCCTTGCCGGCCTGCAACACCCAGAGCACGCTGGCCTCCGTGCCGACATACACCTTGCCGTCGGCCACGAAGGCCGAGGAGCACCAGGTTGGGCCGCCCAGCGGATGGACCCAATAGCGCTCGCCGGTGGACGCATCGAAGCAATGGAGGTTGCCGGTGCTGTCGGGAATGTAGAGCAGGCCATCGGCCACCGCCGGCGTCGCCAAGCTGCGCTCCAGCCGTTGGGACGACCAGACCAGCGCCCCGGTGGCTGCATCCAGGCAGGACAGGCACCCGCGCCCGTTGCCATGCAGCGGGCTCTGGCCGATGGCGACATAAATCCGGCCGTTCTGGAACACTGGCGTGCCGATGATCTCGCTCGGCCCGTCGGGCGAGTTCGCGTTGTATTTCGAATACGGCACCGGCTGGCCGTCGCGCATCCGATAATCCGGCGGATTGACGTCGGTCTGCCATACTTTTTTGAGGATTTGCACGCCCGTCGCCGGTGCCGCCGGCCGTGGCAGCTCGAAGGCATAGAGGATCCCGTCGCCGCCGCCGAAAAAAATCAGGGTCCGGCCGTTGATCCGCCCGGCCAGGGGCGATGACCAGTTGCCATGCAGGCACCGCAAACCGATCCGCTCGTCGTCCCGCGCCACCAGCCGGCCGGTTTTTTTGTCGAGCACGATCAGCGTCGGCGCCAGCGGCCGGGGCACCTTTTCATGCTGGCTGTCAATGCCGTTGGAGGTGCAGGCGAAGAGCAGGTCGCCGACCACCAGCAGGGTGCTGCCGCACACATCGTGCGGCGCGACGTCCAGTTCGGTCAGCAGGTTGTATTTCCAGATGATGTCCCCATCCGTCGGGCCCAGCTTCCGATCCACGGTGTTGGTGATCCCCCAGTAGTCGAGTTCGTCATGGAAGGGCCCGTCATTGCCGTTACTTTGCCCGTCGCGGTCGAGGCACAGGATCTCGCCCCGGCCGCTGACCGCGTACACCCGATCGCCGTCCACCACGGGGCCGGAACAGAAGCCGCAGCGCCACTGGTCGAAGTGATACGGCGGCTTGACGCCATCCCTGTTGCGCGGACTGGGCATCTGCCAGATCAGCCGGCCCGTGGTCTGCTCGAGGCACAGCAGCACGCCGCCGCCGGCAGGCTCATAGCCCGGCCGTACCACGCCGGCATCATTGGCGCCCACGTAGATGCGACCGCGGTCAATGGTCGGTATGGAATACTGAATGTTGCCGAGCTTCACTTCCCACAGCGGCGTCACCGCCCCGGGGTCGGCCGGCAGGTTCCTCGCCGCGGACACCATGTTCGGGCTGGCGCCGCCGCCCCAATGGATCGGCTCCTCCGCTGCCAGTGCCGCCCAAATCCAGAAGACCGACAGCAACAGACCAGCCAGGATGATCGGTGGTTTCATGCAGGGCGCCACGGGTCTTGCTCAGGATGCAGGCTGGCCGGTCTTGCGTTGGAGGTCGAACCAATCAACGGCTTCCTTGATGGTGTCAAACACGTTGTCGGGCAGGAAATGCTTTCCGGGAAAGACTTTCAGAAAGACCGGGAAACCTTTTTCGGTCAGCGCCTGCCTGGCCTCCAGCGCGCGGGCCACGGGCACGCCGGTGTCCTGCGCGCCATGCACGAGAAAAAAGGGCATCGGGTGGTGGACGGCGGCAGGAATCTTGCCGCCGTCGCGATAGGCCCCGGGCAAGCCGCCGCTGAAGACGATGACCCCGGTGAACAGGCCGGGCTGCTCGAAGGCCAGCGGGTAGCACATGTAGGCGCCGGATGAAAAGCCCATCAGGAAGATGCCCTGGGCGTGGATGCCTTTCAACGCCTTGATGGCTTTCAACACCTCCGGCACATCCTGGGCGGGGTTCCAGTCATACGCCGCCACGCCATCCGGCCGGATGCCGCACTTCCGGCTGCCGCAGGGTAGAAACAGCGAGACCTGCCAGGCGTCCGCCAGGGGCTGGAGCACCGGGGCGCATTCCCTGGGCGAGCTGCCCGAGCCGTGCAGAAAAATGAATAAGCCCGTCTTCTTATCCCGGGGCCGGCCGGCCGGCCGGATAAAAACGGGCGCGGGCTCGGGCTGTTGAGCTGACGCGATCTGCGGCGCGCCGGCGGCGGGGTGCACGGCCTTTTCTTCCGCGCCCGCCAACGCAGCCACACTCAAAGCCCCAGCAATGCCCAGGACGTATCTGATGACAAATCCAGCCATGTTTTATTTACTCCTGAAATCCAGCGCTACCCGAGGTCTTGAAGAACTCCTGCGGACGCGACGGAGCGCGTCCCTCCACAATACGGATCGGGTTCTGAATTCTTGGAGGGCCACGCTCCGTCGTGGCCGTTAGTTCTGCTCTCAGCCGTTGAGGGTCCAGCCGGGGCGATACGTGTGGCGCAGCAGTTCGTTGGCTTCGGCCACGTTGGTGACGCGCCCGGTGGCGCCGTCATACTCGAGTTTCTTGCCGACGCGGTAGGCCACCAGCCCCAGCAGCATCTGCTCGATCATGTCGCCGCTGTATTCGAAGTCGCAGGCCGTCTTGAGGCTGGGGTTTTTGCAGGCGTTAATCCACTGCTGCTGGAAGTCGCCGATGGGCGGCAGCATCTTGTCCTGCGGACGCGGTTTGTAGTAGGTCATGTCCGCATTGTCGCCCAACGGCAGCAAAACGCGCGAGTCGAAGCCGGCCACGAGGAATCCTTTGGTGCCCTTGAACATCGCGCCGTGGTCGATTTTGTTCAGGTCGTAATTCGGCGGCGAATTCGGCATCAGGCCACCCTGATACCAGTGGACGCGGATGGGCCCGCGCCAATCGTTGGCGGGATGATCGAAATGCGACTCGCATTCGACCGGCGTGACATCGGGATTGAACTTCTCGCCCTTGGCCTCGGCGGAGGTCGGCAGCTTGGCATCCACGGCGTTCCAGAGCAGATCCATCGTGTGGCTGCCCATGTCGCCGATCTGGCCGGCACCGAAATCCCAGTACATGTTCCACTGCAGGCAATTTGCGCCCGGGCCGCCGGAGAAGTAGCCGGGGTTATAGGGATGGTCGGGGGACGGACCCAGCCAGAGATCGTAGTGGAGGTTGGCCGGCGGCGCGCCCGCGGCCGGCAGGTAGCCGGGCCGGCGGATCTGGCGGTTGCCCCAGGCGTAGGCCGCCTGCAGTTCGCCGACCGCGCCGTCACGGATCAGTTCGAGGATGCGATTGAAGTTCGGGTTGGCGTGCCGCTGCATGCCGACCTGGGTGGCAAGCTTGTTCTTCCGCTTCAGCCAGTTGGCCCGCACCACGCGCGCTTCCTCGACGCTGATGGCCAGCGGCTTTTCCATATATACGTGCAGCTCGCGGTTCAATGCCCAGTTGGCGATGAACGCGTGCGTGTGGTCGGCGGTGCAACAGACGACGGCGTCGAGGCCGAGCGCCTTGTGGTCGTCGAGCAATTTCCGCCAGTCGATGTAGGTCTTGGCGCCCGGGAAGCGCTTCGCCCCGAACGCCAGATGGTCTTCGTTGACATCGCAGAGCGCGACGACGTTCTCGCTGCCGATCGCGTCAAAATGCGCCTCCCCCCGGCCCCAAGTGCCGATCAGCGCGATGTTCAGCTTGTTGCCCGGGCTGTTGCGCCCCGCCCGCGCGCCGCCCGGCAGGATGAGCAGTCCGACACCGGTGACAAAAGTCGATTTAAGGAATTCGCGTCGTTGCATGTTCCGATCTCCCTCTGGTTGGCCATTTTTTTTCGACGCAGTCCGGGCCGGCAGGCCCACACAAGGACTGCGGCGGTGCTTCCGCTTCTTGAGTGAATTTCTAGCACATCCTCCCCGCGCATTCAATGCAACTGCGATTCAGATTCAATTCCCGCGGCGGCTTGACAGTCCGGCCGGCGGGGCGATAATCGCGTGCGTGCCGGCGCTTGAAAAACTGCTTGACCAGGTCAGCGGCTTCATCCGGGGCTACCCGCTCCTGATCCTGCTGTTCGGCACGCACCTCTACCTCGCCGTGCGGCTGCGGTTTCCGCAGCGCTATCTCTGGGAGGCGCGGGACGAATAGTCCACCGGACGGGACACGTGCTATCGTTTGCGCCATGCCGAAGAAAAGGAGTCTGCATTGTTGAACAACCCGCAGTTCCGGCCGCCGGCGGAAGCTGACAGCCTGATCCTGCAGGTGGATCAGGGTTGCCCCTACAACCGCTGCACGTTCTGCGGTATGTACCGGGGTATGAAATACCGCCGGCTGGAGGCCCCGGAAATCCGGCCGTTGATCGCAACAGAGGCGCGACACGCGCCCGCAACGCGCCGGATCTTCCTGGCGGACGGCGATGTGCTGCGCCGCCCCTTCGATGAGCTTCAACAGATCCTGACCGCCCTGGCGGCACATTTTCCGGCCTTGGCGCGGGTCAACCTGTACGCCACGGGCAGCGCCATCGCCGCCAAGACCGACGATCAGTTGCGTACCCTGCGGGCGCTCAAGCTGCACACCCTCTACCTGGGCCTGGAAAGCGGCGACGAGGAGATCCTGCGGCGGGTGCACAAGGCCGAGACCGCCGCCAGCATGGTGGCGGACGGGCGCCGGGCGCAGCAAGCCGGCCTGCGCCTGTCGGTCATGATCCTGCTCGGGCTGGGCGGCGTCGAGCACACCCGCGCGCATGCCGCGGCGACGGCCGCCGCCCTGAACCGGATGCAACCGCGCCTGCTGTCCGCGTTGCGGGTGGTGCCGGTGCCCGGCACGGAACTGCATGACGAAGTCCGGACCGGGCAATTCCGACAGCTTTCAGAATTCCAGGTGGTGCAGGAGCTGCGCTGGATCATCGAAGGCCTGGCGTTGACCAACACCGTGTTCCGGGCCAACCACTCGTCCAACGTCGTCCCGCTGGAAGGCCGGCTGCCCCGCGACCGGCCCCGCCTCCTGGCCGACCTGGATGCCCTGCTGTGGTCCGGCGCGCTGGATCGCGAATCACCCGGCGCGCCGCCTCTGTGGCTGTAACGCGCGGCTCCTGGATCCGCGCGTTGGGCCGCAGCCCGGCGCAGACGCAACTAATGCAAAGCGAATAATGATTCTGCGGTCAATGCTGTTGTCGTTCAGTTGCCAAGGCTAAATGCGGGGCGAGCAGCAAGCCGTCGGCGAGGTCGTCCACAGATTTCACCGATTACACAGATTACAAGCCGCGGCGGAACGCGGCGACAGCGGTCGGAGGATTTGCCGCCAAAGAACGCAAGGATCGCAAAAATGAAGCTTGCATGCCGACAACAGACCTTCCGAGCTATGTGATCTTTTGAATTGGAGCGATTCTTCCCCGGAGCGGAATGTGTAAACATTCCGGTGTCTTCTTCCTGGAGCGAAACGTGTCAACGTTCCGGCAGCGCCCGGAACCGTTACCGGTTCCGCTCCAGAAAAAGTTGTAATGTGATTTCATAGCGCTTGCCTCGCCCGCCGCTGCGGTCATAATAGCGGCATGAAAACAAATGATACCCATCCGCTGTTCACCCCCTGTAAACTGGGTGACCTGGAACTCCGCAACCGCGTGGTCATGGCACCCATGACACGCAGCCGCGCCACGGCTGCACACGTGCCGACGGAACTGATGGTCACGTACTATGCCCAGCGCGCGAGCGCCGGCCTGCTGATCACCGAGGGTACCGCCCCGTCGCCCAACGGCACCGGCTACGCGCGCATCCCGGGGCTCTATAGCGAGGAGCACGTCCGCGCCTGGCGTCGCGTTACCGAGGCGGTGCACCGGCAGGGCGGCCGCATCTTTGTGCAGTTCATGCATACGGGCCGCGTAAGTCATCCGCTCAACATGCCGGCCGGAGCCCGCATCCTGGCGCCATCGGCCGTGGAACTCTCGGGCACCATGTGGACGGATGCGCAGGGCGCGCAGCCTTATCCGGTCCCCGCCGCCATGACCGAAGCCGATATCCGGCAGGCCATCGGCGAATTCGGCGACGCCGCGGCCCGGGCCGTGGAAGCCGGCTTCGACGGCGTGGAGTTGCACGGGGCCAATGGCTATCTGCTGGACCAGTTCCTGAACACCGCGGCGAACCGGCGGATCGACTCGTGGGGTGGCGCGGTGGCGAACCGTCTGCGCTTCGCCGTTGAAGTGGCGGCGCGCGTCGTCTCCGGGATCGGCGCCGCGCGCGTGGGCCTGCGCCTCTCGCCGTACGGCGCGTTCAACGACATGTCGCCCGACCCGGCCATGGACCAGCTCTACGAACATCTCGCTGACGCGCTCAACGCGCTCGGGCTCGCCTACATCCACATCGTGGACCACAGCGCCATGGGCGCGCCCCCGGTGAAGCCGGAAATCAAGCAGGCCCTCCGCTCCCATTTCAAGGGGGCCGTGATCCTGTCCGGCGGCTACGACCTGGCCCGGGCCGGGAACGATCTGGCGGCCGGGAAAGGCGATCTCGTCGCGTTCGGGCGGCCGTTCATCGCGAACCCCGACCTGCCGCGCCGGCTGCAGGCCGGCCTTGCGCTCGCGACGCCGGATGCCAACACCTTCTACACGCCCGGGGAAAAGGGTTACACGGATTATACCCCGGCCGGCTCCGCCGATTAAATCGATCCCTGACAGCACCGGCGCTAAGGAAGCGGCCTCGCCCACCCAGGTCCGCTTCGGCTGGCGGAACGAGGCGCATCCGAACCTGGTCAACAAAGAGGGCCTGCCCGCCTCGCCCTTGCAGATCAGCAACTGGCAGGGCGGCACGCGCGAGTGAAGGAAACAGGCCCTCGACATCCGGCGACGATTTTTCCCGGTGGGCCAAAGTGGGCCTGCGGGTATTCGCGCCGACGTTTGTTCCCAACAAGCGTCCCGGAGTTCCAGCATTTTTCGGGGTCGGAATCGGCATCGCTAACTTTTGCCCCATACCTCGGCAAGTCCTCGTTGACCGACGCATTGCGATGCTGACTTTTCAATCGCTCAGGCCCAAACGCCAGCGACACCTTTCGATTCCGATACCGACTCCGACGTGGAGACTACCCCAGGCCCGACTACATCGTACAGCAAAACGCACCCCGCAGAAGTGCCATGCGCCGCCACCTGCCAAGCCATCCTGACCGGGCTTGTGCGGGGCAGGCGACCGCGGTATCATTCCCCCGCGGGCGGAAGACAAGAAAGGAAGGAAGTCATGAAGAAGACGATGCTGCTGGGATTGCTGACGGCGTGGTTGGTCACGCTGGGCGCACAGGCCGAAGCCAACACCTGGGAGACCGACTTTGCGAAGGCCACGACCAACGCCAGCAAGGCCGGTTCGTACCTGCTGCTCGATTTCAGCGGGTCCGACTGGTGCGGCTGGTGCATGAAGCTCGAGAAGGAAGTGTTCAGCAAGGCCGAATTCAAAGCCTATGCCAAAACGAACCTGGTCTGCGTTCTGCTGGATTTCCCGCGCCAGAAGAGCCAGTCCAAGAAGCTCAAGGACCAGAACGCCGAGCTGGCCAAGAAATACGGGATCCGGGGGTATCCCACGGTCCTCATCCTGTCGCCGGACGGCGAGTTGGTTGGCCGCACCGGCTATCAGGAGGGCGGACCGAAAGCCTACGTCGAGCACCTGAAACAAATGATCGACAAAGACAAGCTGCAGCGTCCCAAGGGCAATGAGAAAAAAGGCCCGGCGGTCACCCCGCCGGCGGGGGGCGGCAACAATTAGCCGCGTCTGCCGGACCAGCCGCGGTGCGAGGAGCTTGTGACGCCGGCCGGCGGAACATCGTGGTTGTTCGTCGCGGCGCAAATCGTGCTGGCCGTCGGCGTGCTGGTGCCCGGGCGGTCTTTTGGCTGGCAGCCCGCGGGCCTGCTGCTCGCGGCGGGCGGCGCCGGGCTGGGGCTGTGGGCCGTGGCGGCGAATCGGCCGGGCAATTTTCGTATCGTTCCGGAGCTCAAGCCGGGCGCGCATCTCGTGCAAACCGGGCCCTATCGTTGGATCCGGCATCCGATGTACACGGCGGTACTGCTGCTGACGCTCGGCGGCCTGCTGTGCCAGTGGGCCCCGTTGCGCCTGTTGGCGTGGCTGACGCTGGGCACCGTGCTGTACGCCAAGTCCTTGCGGGAAGAGCGGCTCCTCGCGGTCCAGTTCCCCGACTATGCCGCCTACCGGGCGCGTACGCACCGTTTTCTGCCGGGCGGCAAACACGTTTGATACTGCCATAACGGGTTTGCGAACCGCGGAACGCATGGTATTTTCCCCGCCGCCCGCGGACCAGGAACCATCACCCCGGTCTGTCGGGCAGAACGGAGAACACGCCCTTATGCATAGCCACATGCTCAAAACATCAACCGCAGGTGCGGCCCTGCTGGCGCTGGGCGCGTTACTGACCGCTGCCGGCCTGACCCCCGAACAAACCAGCGCAGCACGAAAGCTCGTAGCCAGCAAGTGCACCACCTGCCATTCGCTGGCCAAGGCGCTCAGGAAGGATCCCGTCCAGATGCAGGCACACATGAAAAAGAAAGCCAAGCTCTCCGATCAGGAGCTTCAGCTTGTGGTGCCCTACCTGACGGCCCAGCGCAGCGGCGGCACCAACCTGACTGCCCAAGCGACCGCGTCCGCGGGCCAGGCCGCCACGGACCGGAAGCGTCTTAAGAACCGGAAACACATAGACGATAGCGACGATTAGCCTGACGGGCCCGCCAACAGGCCCGGTACGCCGCGCGGGTTACCGCGGCACGGCCGCTTCCGCCGCCAGATCGTGGAGCAGGCGCAGCATGACGCTGCCGACGACCTGGAGGCTGGCGGGGCTGAGTTTGTCGAGCCGGTCGGCCGCGGTGTGCCAGTAGTCGTTCAAGCCCGGCAGGCTGCCGTACTGGAAATCAATCAGATCCACGGCCGGCATGCCGGCGTCGAGAAACGCCACGTGGTCATCGCCCACGCTGTTGTACATGAGCGAGAATTTTGTCCGCACGCTCTCGCGCGCGGCCGCCGCCAGCACCTTCACCGCCAACTCCGGCGTGCCATTGCGCGGGATGGTGACGTTCAGATTCCGCTGGCCGACCATGTCCAGCAGCACCATGGCACGCACGTCCCGCGCGCGGCGCTCCGTCACCAGTTGCCGCGCGAGGTGCCGGCTCCCGTGAAAGCCGTCGTTCGGCCCATAGCTCACGCGGCATTCCTCGCCGTCGAAAAAGACCAACCAGATGTCCGGCAGGGCAAGTGCGTTGGGTCCGGATGGCTGTTTAGCTGCCGCGGGCTCGTGTCCCCGGACGCGACGGAGCGCGTCCCTCCAAGGGCCCGCCGTCACGCGCGCCAGTTCCAGCAGCACGCCGGTGCTGGAGCCGCCGTCGTTCGCGCCCTGAAAGTCCGGCCCGAGGCCGGCCTTCGTGTCGTAGTGCGAACCCAGGATGATCAGCCCGCCGCCGGTGCCCGGGATTTTGCCGATGACGTTCCGGAAGATGGCCGGTCCGTCCGGCGCGGCGTCGTGGAAGGCCGCGACGTCCGCGTCCACACCATGGGCGCGGAGCCGGCCCTGCAGGTAGCCGGCCGCGCGGGCGGCGCCGGGCGTGCCGGCGTCGCGCGGCCCGAGCGCGACCAGCCCCCGGATCT
>CAIQIC010000260.1 GCA_903871765.1 uncultured Lentisphaerota bacterium | reverse complement strand
GAGCAGCTTGCATTAACGCCCAGGGCGTTGAGCGAGTAGGTGCCCTGCGCTTGGCAGACCAGCGTGCTCTTGATGTAGGCGTTGGTGCCCACCAGGTCCGACAAGCGGCGGGACGCCGCTTCTACGTCATGCGATTGACCAGCAGGGGACCTGCGGCTGCGCGCGGAAAAGCTGCACATGGAAGAAGGCGGACAAAATAAGCTTGATCGAATAATACGCTCACCTATACTCATCATCATGTGAGGAGATTGTCAGCGTGCCCATGACGCAGCGTGGCGTAAGGCCGCTGAACGAAGGTGAAACATGATATTCGACATAGGTAATGAGCGAGTTCGGCGTCGCCAAGTGCAGGTTTTCTGGGTGGGTATCGGGACGGCCATCGTGGTCGTCGCCTACCGCGTGTATGTCACCATTTCCGGAACGGTCCGCGAGGGTTCCACCATTTCCATTTCCCCGGAAATCTGGACAACCAATATCTTCATCCTGTGGTCGGTGACACTCTTTTTGCTGTCGTGGCTCTTCTGGCGGGACGCGCGGCACCGGCAGGACGAAATGGCAACGGTGGTGCGCAGCATTATCCCGGATGTCCTCATGGCCAAGGACGGCGCCGGAAAGATCTGGATGTGCAACCCGTCCGTACAGACCATGTTCGGGTTCGAGCCGCAGGAATTGCTGCAACAGAAGACCGACGGCTTCATCCAGGACGAGCCCGCCGTCGGCGCGGATCAAGAGATCTATGATCGGTTTCGGCAGGCGGGCTACGAAATACGGCCGGGAACGGGCATTCACAAGGATGGCTCCAGGTTCCCGGTTGAAATCACGACGACCCGACTGCTTGAACAGAACGGCTCCGTGATGCTTGTCCGGGACATCACGGAACGCCGCAAGTATCAGGATAACCTAGAGAAACTGGTGGCCGAGCGCACGCAGGCGCTCCAGGATGCGAATCAGCGGCTGGAAGCGGCTTTGGTCGAAGTCCAGCGCTCCCAGGAGGAGATCATCAAGCATGAACGGCTTAGCGCCCTGGGTCAGATGGTCAGCGGCATAGCGCACGACTTCAACAACGCCCTGATGCCGATCGTGGGGCTCTCGAGCTATTTTCTCTCCGACCCCAACGCCCTGAACAATCCCGATCAATTTCGGACCGATCTGGAGGACATCATGCGTTCCGCCTCCGCGGCCGTTGACGTCGTACGGCGGTTGCGCGAGTTCTACCGACCGGAAGACGCGCTGGACACCACGAGCGTGAGCCTGAGCAAGTTGGTGGATCAGGTGGTGCTGCTCACCGAGCCGGCCTGGAAAGTGCAGGCGGAAGCCGAGGGCCGGCGTATCCGCGTCGTGAATGACATCGGCGACATCCCGCCCATACCGGCCAATGAACCCAGGCTGCGCGAGGCGCTGGTCAACCTCGTGCTCAATGCCGTGGACGCCCTGCCCAACGGCGGCGCCATTCGCCTCAGCGCCACATGCGATGCGGAGACCGTCAACCTGCGGATCAGCGACACCGGCAGCGGCATGTCCGACGAAGTGCGGAAGCGGTGCTTCGAGCCCTTCTTTACCACCAAGGGCAAGCGTGGCAGCGGCCTGGGGCTGGCCATGGTGTACGGCATTGTGACCCGTCACGGCGGCCAGATCACGGTGGAATCGGAGAAAGATAAGGGCACGACCTTCGTCATCCGGCTGCCGCTGACGCGGCCGCCCAGCCTGCCGGAGCAGGAGCCACAAACGCCCATGGGCGTGTCCACCGCCGTGTTCAACGTGTTGGTGGTGGACGACGAAGAGTGGGCCAGGGTTCTGATCCGGCGCTTCCTGACCCTGAAAGGCCATACGGTGCTGACCGTCGCCTCGGGGCGTGAAGCGCTGGACACCTTCCGCCGGGAGCCGGTGGATCTCGTGATCACCGACCGCGCCATCTCCGACATGAGCGGCGACCGGATTGCCACGGAAATCAAACGACTCTCGCCGACAACGCCCGTCATTATGCTGACCGGCTTCGGCGATATCATGGAGGTCCGGCGGGAGAAACCCGCCGACGTGGACTACGTGCTCGGAAAGCCCGTCACCCCCGCGCAACTCCAGGAGGCGGTGATCCGCACGATGAGCCGCCGGAAACCCGCCAGCGATGGTGCAACATGATAGGGTCGGCCTGCACGCAATCGGTGGTGACGATCTGATCCGAGCGCGTCCGGGTGACCAGATCAATTACCCCGCTTGGGAAACGACCACCGGCCCCACCGCATGACACGGCAAAACGAGCCCCGCAGCAAGGCCCTGCGACAAAACGGCGGGGAGAACGGCCAGGTTGCG
>CAIQIC010000259.1 GCA_903871765.1 uncultured Lentisphaerota bacterium | reverse complement strand
TCGCCGCCAGAAACAGCAGCAGTGCCCGCAGGTAGTCCGGCCATTGCCGGCGCTCGTCATAGTCGAGCCAGGCGCACATCGCCAGCAACAGCAGCGGCAGCGAAAGCGTGTTTTTCAACTCGGCGATCCAGGCGACGGATTCCACGACGACGGGGTGGACGGCGAAGAGCAGCCCGCCCAGCCACGCCAGGCGCAGCCCCAGCTTCCGCAGCAGCCGCCAGACCAGCAGCGCGCCCAGCAGGTGCAGGCCCACGCTCGTGAGGTGGTATCCCGCGGTGGAACTGTCGCGCCACAGCTGCCACTGCGCCCATTGCACCGTGGTTTTGAGCGGCAGATAGTCGTAACCAGCCGGATCGACCCAGATTTTCCAGATCCCCGATGGATCGCGGAGATCCGGATTCTGGAGAATCTCAGCCTGGTCATCCCACAACCAGCCGCCGTGAATGGCGGGCGAGAACACCCACCAACCCGCCAGCACGATCACGGAAGCCTGCAGGAGCAAAAACCTCCGGTGCCACAGTGCCTGCACTGTCTGGCTCAAACCGGCGGGTCCGTTCTTTGGCGGGGTTGGCATGCCATCCCAGGGATCTGATCCAACTCATCACACGGCGTTGCCCCCGGCAAGCCATGCCTGCTCGCGGAAGCGCCGGCGCTTGCGTGAAAGGGGAAAACTGGTAGCTCCAGTTGATGGGGCCACAGCCCACGACAATTTTATGCCGGCATCGGGTGAAATAACGAGCGCCGGGACGATGCGCGTACCGCCATCCGCCCCCAGTTCCCGCCGGGCAGTCATGCTGGCTGGTGTCGTAATCGCCCTGGCCGGCCTGGCGGCGTATGCCAACACGTTCTCGGTCCCGTTCCATTTCGACGATACGCCATCGATCCTCGACAATCCGTCGATCCAGCATCTCTGGCCGATTTGTGACGTGCTGGCGCCGCGCCCGGATTACGGCTTCACCGTCAGCGGCCGGCCGGTGCTTAACCTGTCCCTCGCCCTCTGCTACGCGGTGAGCGGCACGAACGTCTGGAGCTACCACGCGTTCAATCTGCTCATTCATGTGCTCGCCGGGTTGACCTTGTTTGGCATTGTGCGCCGCACGCTGCTGCGGCCGGTCCTGCGCGAGGGTTTGGGCCGGGACGCCCTGCCGCTGGCCCTGGTGATGGCGTTGTTGTGGACCCTGCACCCGCTGCAGACCGAGGCGGTGACTTACATCATCCAGCGGACCGAGTCCCTGATGGGGCTGTTTTTTCTGCTGACGCTTTATGGTTTCATCCGGGCGGTCGAGTCACCCCGTCCGCTGCGCTGGCAGGTGCTGGCGGTGCTGGCCTGCCTGCTGGGCGTGGGCACGAAAGAGGTGGCGGCCATAGCGCCGGTGCTGGTGCTACTCTATGACCGGACGTTTGTGGCCGGGTCCTTCCGCGAGGCGTGGCGGCGCCGACGCTGGCTGCATCTCGGTCTTGCGGCCACGTGGATTCCGCTGGTCGCGCTGGTGTCCAGCACCGGGTGGAATCGCGGCGGCACGGCGGGTTTCAACGTCGGCCTCTCGCCGTGGGCGTACTGGTTCACCCAGTTCGAGGCGGTTGCCTGCTATCTGAAGCTGGCCGTGTGGCCGCATCCGTTGGTGTTTGAATACGGCACGTTCTGGATGGGCCTCACGGACGCGGCGCCCTACGCCCTGATCGTCC
>CAIQIC010000258.1 GCA_903871765.1 uncultured Lentisphaerota bacterium | reverse complement strand
GAGGTCATGCTCGATGGGTACGTGACCAAGGACCAGCTTACGCCCGGCGGCCAACCGGTGCAGGTCGGTCCCGATACCGACACGCTCGATGCCTGCCATGGTCACACCGCCCCCCAAATATTCGTAGGCTACGGTCCAACCACTTAGAGTGCAAGCTACGGCAGTGCAGCGTTTTGCGCGGGTGTATCCCTCTTTCCCCGGGTGCACCTATAAGAAGCGAGAAGTCAAGACACCCTCTCCGCGGGTGCCCGGGCTGTTCTTTGGGTTGACTTCTCGAGGGGCACCTTTCGTTCTGGCATAACGCTATCCTACGGCACGGGTCCTCCCCGCCTTTTTCCTTATATGCCGTCTTTTCCACCCGTCCGACTCGCCGGACCTATCGCCGATCTGGAACGGTCTTTCTTGTTCGGGACGTACGGCCAAAGCCGTCGCCCAGGCACCTATGCGGGACTCTCATCACTGAGGTCCATGCAGATCTGGGGGCGTAGCACGAAGCGGCGGGTTTATTCATGTCCGAGGGACTCCGGCCCTTGGGCCGGGACCAATGCACCCGTAGAAACTCCGCCGCCTACGCAAATGGCGATCATCCGGCAACCACCGACGGGTTCGACGCCATCGAAACACCCACCCATTCCGGCCGATAGCCGCTGCCAGTTTTCCACATGCCCCATAGCGTTGCCGCCAGGCTGCGAGCCACATTGCGGCGAGCGTTACGGGGCGAGATTCCCTGGTCGATCCACCTCTGATACAGGTCGGCAAACGGGTTATTCCCCGCCGCGACGGCCGACTTCGCCGCTCCGAGGATAACGTACTTGAGCAGGCGGTTGGCCCGACGTACCACGTGCAGTTGCCCGGGGCCACTGCCGCTGCGATAACGCTCCAGGCCGATCCCCAGGTACTTCCACAACGCCGACTTGCTCTTGAACCGCCAGGGCGTGTCCAGGTATACGAAGACCGTTGCTGCCCGGATCCACGAAATCCCCGGCAACTGGGTGAACCGCCGAATCTGGGCCTCCCGCCGAGCAACTTGCACCAGCCGCCGGCGTGACCGATCCACCTGTTCGGCAGCCGTCTGATACCCTTCCCACAACAGCATCATATTCAGGCGAACTAGACGATGGTTCGGCAACTGGGCCATTACCTCGTCACGCCCTAGCTTCTCGGCGAACGCCTTCTCCTGGATGAAAACCCCGTAATGCCGGACGTAGGCCATGACCCGATTGGCCTGCCGGACCCGCTGGCGGACAAAATCGTGATACAGGCCCACATACTGCTTGAAGACCATACGCTCAAACGACGCAGGGTGGTGAACCGGCTTGAGGTATCCGCCGCGCGGTAATTGGGCCAGCTTCTCCGCGTCGAGGGGGTCATCTTTCTCACCCTCCTTGGCGATCAGATGATTGCGCCGCGGCTCGCAGACGATCAGCTGGTCAACCCCCGGCGAAAGATTCCGCCAGAGCCAGTCGGAGATGGCCCCTTCCTCGATGGCCAGCCGCCGGGGCCGGCGCACCGCCTGGATGGCTGCGGTCAGCGCAGGAATGGTGGTCGGCCCTCGCCAGCTATGGATGAGCCGGCCCGAGGCAGTCACGACCTTGAGTTCTGAGCTTGTACAATGCGCATCCAAACCCATAAAATGCATCCTACTCATACGGGGCCTCCTTGCCGCTGGGCAAAAGCTACTCGTTACAGCCAGTTTACCCAGCGGAACACAG
>CAIQIC010000257.1 GCA_903871765.1 uncultured Lentisphaerota bacterium | reverse complement strand
GGTGGATACGCAGTTGCTCACCCTGTTGCCGGATCAGGCCGCCATCCCCCGGCTTTTGTTTGTGGGTATCTTGGGCGGGGGGACCAACGTAGATGCGGTTTTGTATTTCCACCGCCAGGTGCTGCCCTTGATTCAAAAAGAAATCCCCCAGGTGGAACTGTGGATTGCAGGGCACAAGCCCTGCCCGGAAATTCTTCAATTGGCCGGCGAGCGGGTTCGCATCATCGCCAATCCCGATTCGGTGGTGCCCTGTTATGCGGCCTGCACCGTCGCCATCGTGCCGTTGCGCGCGGGGGGCGGCACCAAGCTCAAAATTCTGGAAGCCATGGCCCTGGGCCGTCCGGTCATCACGACGACCATCGGTGTCGAGGGGATTGATGCAGTGGCTGGCCAATCCATCCTGATCGCCGATGACCCCGCGGCCATGGCTGCCCAGACGGTCAACATTCTGACCGATGCCGACCAGCGTAAGCAAATCGCGCTGGCGGCGCGGCGGTTGGTCGAGACACACTATGACTGGGACAGCATTGCGGATCATCTGATGGAGATCTATGCCGCGGTGGCCGGCGCGAAGCGGCGGCAGACATGATAGCGCAGAGAGAACTATGAATTCCAAAATCAAACAAATCCTGCAACACCGCTATCCGCGGCTGTTCTCTCTCTTGATGAATGTGCGCTCATGGCTTTCGCTGCCGGGCCGCCGACGCGCCATTGCCGCCTATCTCGCGGCACACGATGTGAAAAAATTGCAACTGGGTGCCGGCCGCACGAATGTTCCCGGCTGGCTGAACACCGACTATTGGGCCAAGCCGCCGCATTTCCTTTACGTCAATGTCTGCAAGCGTCTGCCGTTCGCGGATGGTCAATTTGACCGCATTTTTTCGGAGCACATGATTGAGCATGTTTCGCAGGTACAGGGCTGGCAATTGTTGCAGGAATGTTTCCGCATCCTCAAGCCGGGCGGCCGGATGCGCCTGGAAACCCCGGACCTGGAGCTGATGTGCCGGCTCTACCGGCCGGATTTGACGCCGGAAGAAATAGCCTACATCCAGTTCCACCGCGACACCTGGAACCCTTTTCGCAAGTACGAACGGCCCACCCGCTGCATTGTGCTCAATAACATCATGCGCTATGCCGGCCATCAATTCCTTTATGACGAAGAATATTTGCGCATGGTTTTGGAGCGGGCCGGATTTGACCATATCGAGCGTTATGTTTCCGGGGCGACCAAGGATGCGCACTTTGCAGGCGTGGGCGGACGCCCGTACGCGGCCTTCAGTCGCTTTGAAACCCTCGTGCTGGAGGCGGCCAAGCCGCAGGGGCTCAAAAAACAGTAGCCAGCAGTCAGTCGGCGCCTTGCGCCGTTGGCAGCAATTCAGGCGTAAGTCAACTGCCAGCAAAGAGGAAACTACGAAACACGCGAAAAGCGCGAAAATTCAGGGGAGAAAAAAGCTGGTTTTCAGGATTTCCCTTTCGCGAAGTTAGCGCATTTCGTAGTTAAAAATTCGTCTTCTGTATGAGAATCGAGGGCGTCAGCATCGTGGTGCGAGTTTATAACGGCATGCCGCATTTGCGCGCGGCGGTGCAGAGCGCGCTGCGGCAAACCTATGCCAAGGTGGAAGTGCTGGTTATTGATGATGGGTCTCAGGATGGGACCGCTGCCTACCTGGACACGGTCAAGGATGCGCGCCTGCGGGTTATTCGCCAGGAAAACCAAGGTCCGGCGGCGGCCGGCAATCGCGGGTTGCGAGAGGCAAAATACAATTGGATTGCCATCCTCGATGCGGATGATCTGGCCGCCCCGGAGCGGATCGAGAAAGGAATCGTTTTTCTGGAACAGCATCCTGAATATGCCTGCCTCGGCTCCCGGTGCGGCTATGTCGGGGGGGATGATCAACCCTATGTCGCCCATATATTTGGCAGATCGTTCACACCCACGACCATGCCCAATATGTTGCAGCCCCCTGAAGTTGATCTGCTGACGGCCACGATCCCGCATTCATCCGCATTCTATGATCGCCGGCTGGCCTTGGAGGTGGGCGGGTACCGCGTGGACATGCCGGTGGCGGAAGACTACGATCTCCTGCTCCGGCTGGCCGACCGGCAGCGCATCGCCTGCCTGCCGGAGACGCTGGCCTATCTGCGCATTCTACCCAGCAGTCTGACCTCGCAACACATGCGGGCCATGTGTGCCGCGCATCATTTTGCGCGTACCTGTGCCCAGGCGCGCCGGAGTGACAGGCCGGAACCCGCCTTCGAGGAGTTCATGAACGCTTTCAAGCCATCCGCTGTGGACCGCCGCAGTCTGCGGGCTTCCTCGCATTACAGGCTTTTTTTGGCCCAGATGACGTCCGGTCGGCGGTTGAGGGCCTGGTATCATCTGGGCCGCTATGCCAGTTGCGCCCCGGCGGGTTTTCTGGGTTTGATCAAGTCCACCTTCAGGAAGATGCGGGCGGCTGCATGAATAGGCGGATGTTCATCGGTAAGGCGCGGGCCAAGGCGGCGCGGCGTGCGGCGCAATGGCTGCTGGGCGCAGATGCCTTGGGCATGCCCGCCAGATCCGTTCATTCGCTGGCCGAAGCCTCCACCGGCAGTCCCTTCCGTCAACATATTCTGGGCTTGGAAACGGTGTTTCCTCCGCAACTGGTAAACTATGCCTTCCCGGATGAGTTTCCGGCATCATTCCGCCGCAGCAAGGCGTTTGACGAAAGTCATCTCTACCGGCTCAGGGATGTCATCGTCTCGCCCTATTCGGGGTTGGCGTGGTTGCCGGAAGGCATGGTATTGCAGGAGAGTGTGGGCTCGCTGATGCGGATCATGGGGTGGGGCAATAATGTCTGGGAATTGGCATTGCGGCCGGCGGCCCTGAGCACGCCACATCCGGCCCTGGTGGTGCCGCAAGGCCCCTATTTCCATTGGGTCACCGAAACGCTGCCGTGGCTGATCCTGGGCCTGCGCCGGCATGACGCCATCTCCCTGATCCATGCGCCGGGGTTATATCGTTACGTCACCGGCTATATGGCGCTCCTGAAGGGAACGCATCGGGGCGCCATCACGCATCATGAGGCGACCACGGCCCTCCGCTGCCCTGACGTGATCATGCCCCAAGTGGAGGAATGGTCCGGCTTTGTACGGCCTGAATTCATCGCGCTATTGCGGCAATTCGCCGCCGCCCTTGAGCTTCCTCCCGGTGACCCGCAACCGGGACCGCGCCGCATCTACGTTTCCCGAAGTCTGGCCCCGGTGCGTCCCCTGGCGAACGAGGCCGAACTGGAGGCGGCCATGCCGTTGCGCGGTTTCCACGTGGTGCGGGCGGAGACGCTGACGGTGAAAGAGCAGATGCGACTTTTTGCCGATGCCGAAGAAATTGTGGCGCCGCACGGCGCCGGCCTGACCAACATGATCTGGAGTCACCGGCTCCGGCGCGTCACAGAAATTTTCCAAACCGAACAGGTCAATGACTGCTATGCGCGGCTGGCGGTTTCCCTGGGGGTGGCCTATAGATATGTGATGTGCCAACGTGATCCGCAGGACCGCAGCCGGGTGGGGGTGGATGAGGTCCTGAAGGCGGCAGGCGTTGAGTAATTCTGAAATGGGATCTGAGGCTAAGCCCTTCGCGTAGTTCGCGCATTTCGTAGTTTGAATATGTTGAATGAACAAAACGCGTTGATCATCAATGCCGACGATTTTGGTGCGTCGGCCTCCATCAACCAGGCCGTCGTGGAGTCCTTCCAGCGGGGCTGGATCACGCATGCCTCGCTCATGGCCAACATGCCGGCCTTTGATGAGGCTTGTGAGTTGATCGAGAAGCATGGCCTTCAGGCGCGCATCGGAGTTCATCTGAACCTGTCGCGGGGCAAACCCTTGACCTCTGCCATCCGGCAGGTGGGCTGGCTGTGCGGGCCTAATGGGGATTTTCGTCCCCACCGGCGTCACCGGTTGTGGCTGGCGTCCGCCGAGCGCCGGGCGATTGCCGACGAATTGACCGCTCAAATCCGCGCCTGCCAGGCCCGCGGGTTGGCGTTGACGCATCTGGACACGCATCAGCACTATCACTATATCTGGCCGCTCTGCTCCCTCCTGCTCCGCCTGGCCGGGCACTTCCACGTGCCGGCCATCCGGATCCATCGGAATTTTGGAGTGGCCATCCGGCCGGCGAGCCGGGTATATTCGCGCTTGTTCAATGCCCGGCTGCGTCTGCGGCACGTGGCCCGCAGCGCTTGTTTCTGCCATTTGGATGATGTGTTGGCGCTCGGCGTGCCGGAGCAAGCCCGTGTGGAAATCATGGTGCATCCCGATCTGAACAGCCAGGGTGCCGTGATTGATGGGGCGCGGTTTGATGCCGCCACCGCACCCCTGTTGGAAAGGTGCATGCCGGACATTGTGGCGCGGCATGCTGGGCACGGCGGCTCTGAGCATAAGCAGGTGATAAAGTCATGAATTCTAAATTTTCTCTATTTATTATCGGCGTGCTGTCTGTGCTGGGGGCTATGTTGGCCATCACCTGGTACCTCAGCGGCACCTTCATTGATATGGTGTATATTGCGGGGGTATCGCTGCCGCTGATCTTGATGTTGGCGCTCAAAGCGCGGCCGTACTGGTTCATTTTTATCATTGGATTTAATACATTTTGGAACCTGCCTATCCAGGCGGTGCTCTTTGATGCCTTGGGTGGGACGACTCCAATTATTTTGATGATCATAGGAGGCTTTTGCATGGCGGATCGAGCCATATCTCGTACACGCATCGTCCTGCGCGATTCGTGGGTATATAGGGCGATGCTGATCCTGGCCTGGTTTATCGTAATCCGTTTCGCCGTCCAGCCCGCCGGGTCTGCCCGCCTGGGTGAGATCGGAGGGTTGTCCCGCAGCGTGCCGATGCTGATGTGTGGTTGGATGTTCTTCGTTGCCTATTGGGTCACCCGGAATACGGAGCGGTTCAAGACCTGCTTCATCTGGGTGCTGGTGAGCGCGTTTCCCAGCATGTTCTACAGCTATTTCAGCAAACTAGCTGCCGAGGGCAGCTATTTTGGGCATTTCTATGACTGGCGCATGTGGCTGCTGATCGGGGCTGCGCTGGCCGCCATTTCCGTTTATACCAAAAGTAAAAGCATCGCCGGCTTTTGGTTCATGGTCATTGCGGTGCTTGCACTGCTTCTAGGTCTCATCAATCCCCACCGCAGCCGCATCCTGTTTGCGGTCAGTTCATTGCTGGTTTGGGGCTTCATGACCAGGAGGTTTGTGAGAGTAGCCGCTTTGACTCTCCTGCTGGCCGCCGGGCCCATCCTGCTGCTGTTCTCCATCGAGGGCCAGCAAGGCGTCCCGACTGTTTTCAAACGGCCGCTCTCTTTGTTTATGGAGGTTCAATCGGCAGACACTTCGCTCGGCGAAATGGGCTGGGTCAGCGACTTCCGCAAGGATCTGTACCGGCTTTCCTGGGAGGAGATCAAAGAACAGCCTATTTTGGGCAATGGCTTTCGTTTTTCGCGCGCGGAACTTTTGCAGCAAGTGGCGATGCAAAACGCGAAGGGGTTCCTGGCCATCGGCGGAGCGTTTCATAACTCCCTGCTCCTGCTGGCCACGACGATCGGATTGCCCCTGACGGCGCTGTTCACGCTGGTCTATGTCTTCAGCTTGATTCAAGGATTGCGCTGGGTGCGCAGCCATCCCAACGACCGTTATAGATTCATAGCCATGACGGTCTTGATTTATATCACACCCGCCTCCGGCCAGTTGTTGATGAACGGCGGCCAGAAGGATCTGCTGAATGCTTGCATTCTACTCGGCATTTTATGGGCGGCGATGGACCGGGGCGATCTCGAAATGGCGCGCGCGGAGGCAACTGCGCAAAAGATCCCCGCCCCGATCTCCCCGGCCCATCGCATCGTGGCGTTGCCGACGCACCACTGAAAGGCCCGTTTCTGGCCGAATGGCGTCCGAGCGCAACTGTAGATCGTATGAATTTCAATCCCCAGCTTGATCGTGTGGCTATCATGGGCGGATTCCAAACAGATACGTTGGCTGAATGGATCCCCGCCTTGCGCGATGAGCCTGATCCACCACGAGTGTTCGGCAGCAGCAATCTCGTCAATCTTGTGCGCGAGCGGCTACGCGGCGGACGGCCGACAGAAGTGATCACCCTTGATGACGGCGCGCATGAGCGGATTCGCACCTGGGATGGCGGGCTGGCCCGTTTATGGGTGGTTAAAACAGGGGGCGGTTATTTTCGCGCCCTGCGGGGTTTTCCGGAAGAGGTACAAGCCTTGCGGGAAGTTTTACGGCGAGCGGCGCCGCGAGTAGTCCACGCGAACTGGACCTATGAGCATGCCTTGGCAGCCCTAGGACAGCACCGGTATCCGGTGGTTTTAACGGTGCACGATCATGCGACCCACGTCTTGTCCCGTGAGGGTCCCACCTATCTGCCGCGCTATGTACTGGCGCATCTCAACATGCGGCGTGCGGGTGTGATGACGGCGCCTTCGCCCTATGTGGCCGATTATGTGCGGTGGTGGAGCGGTCGGCCGGTTTACGTGCTGCCGAACCTGTTGTGCACGGAAATCTGGCAGATGGCTCGTCCCGCGGATGCCCCATTGAACCGCGCGAGCCCCACCATCGTCAGCGCGGTTGATTGGTGTGCGCTGAAGAATACGAAGCGGGCCATTCGGGCTTTTGAACGCTTGCATCGCAGCCAGCCGGGGGCAAAGTATGTCCTCATGGGTTGGGGGTTGGGCGCGGGCGGTCCGGCTGAACAATGGGCGCGTGCACATGACTTGGCCGCAGGCCTCACCTTTGCCGGCAAGGTGCCCTATGAGCAATGCCTTGAACAGATGCGGCAGGCGGACGTCGTTTTTCATCCCTCGCTGGAAGAGGGTTTTGGTGGCCCGGTCATTGAAGCCATGGCCTTGCGCATCCCGGTTGTGGCCTGCTGTGAGGCCGGTGGTTCCCGGTGGTTGTTGGAGAGTGGCGCGTGCGGCGCGCTCGTGCCGGGGCATGATGTGCCGGCGATGGCGGCTGCCTTGCATGCAACGCTTTGCGCGCCGGCGCAGACCGCGTCCCAGGTTATTCGTGCCCGGACGCGGGCTGAGCAGCTTTCCCGACCAGCCGGCGTGTTGGCAGGCTATGACCAGGTATATGACGAGGTCTTGCAAAACATGGCCGCCGGCCCGTTGCAGGCCCGGTCACCTGACCGGGCGGGAACGGCGTAACTAATGACCTACGCCGGATAGAGATGGTGAGGGCCATCTGGCAAGAAGACTCGAAGGTTTCTGCTTTGCTAGGTGGTGCGATAAAGGACGGTTTGGAGTGCGCTCCCATGAAGGTTCTGCTCGAGTTTGATACACCATTCAGCCTGGCGCACGGTGGTATGACGACGTTGATCGAAGCGCTCATGCGTGAGCTCACGGAGCTCGGTATCGTCGTAGAGCATTTCAGATGGTGGGATGCGCAGCAAAAAGGCGACGTCATTCATTTCTTTCAGCGCCCGAGCCCGATGACCGTCGTACTGGCCAAACAAAAGAACTACCATCTCGTCATGACGGAGGTCATAGATACCTTTGCATCACTGCCGATGACGCAGTTGCTGATCCACCGTGCCGCCTACAATATGCTCATGCGCTTCATCCCGACACTCAGGGAGAATAGGGCGCTATATAAAGAAATCGATGCCGTCGTCTACATCAATCGTCATGAATTGGAGACAGCGATGCGGGTTTATGGGCTTGAGGCGGCGAAGGGGCATGTTATCGGCGTTGGGCTGGAACCGGAAGTCTTGGCGGAGTTGGCGAGCCCCGCCGCAAAGGGCGATTACCTGATTTCTTTGGGAACCATTTGCGAAAGAAAGAATTCAATCTTGCTGGCGAAGGCGGCCCGAATTGCTCGCGTGCCGGTGCTGTTTGTCGGAGGCCCCTTGGCGGAGCATGATCCCTATTACCAGTCCTTTATTGCTCACGTAGATCAAAACTACGTGCGTTTCGCGGGATATGTCTCTGAGCATGAAAAGAGACGGCTGTTGCGAGCGGCCCGGGGCTTCGTCTTGCTGAGCTCGGGGGAGAGCGGGTGCATCGCGGTTCATGAAGCGGCAGCAGCGGGGCTTTCGTTGCTGTTGCCTGATCTGAAGTGGGTGACCAGAGGATACCCGAAGTCGTCACGTATATTGACAACTCCCCTTGAAAAAATGGCGGTCGTTAAGAAATTGAGATTCCTGTATGATAATCCGAGTGTCGAAAAAACTCCGGCCATCCCTCTTCTTACATGGCGTGATATAGCCATGAAATATGTGGATATATATAAGAAGATCTTGATCCCTCATGCATGAATCGAATGCCGGCGAGCGGTGCTTCGGATCTATTAAGCGGATCATCTCCTGAATATTGCTGGTGTCCGATGAATAATATTCCGGTCGAATCTTGCAACACGCCCTGGCCCCGCCGGATGGCGTTTCTGACCCCGACGGTGACCGCCTATCGCATCCCGTTCCATCAGGTTCTCAGCCGGCGGGTAGCCGCATACCACATCATTCAAAGCTCGCCGCATGACCCTTGCCTGCCGCATGCGCCGTTGCCGGAGTCGCTGGCGATAACCACGTTGCAAAGCCTCCGGTTGGCCCACCACGATATTTCACCGGAGGGGCGCGTGGAGAAAACCTACGTGTACCTTTCTCGAGGATTGATTTCCACGCTATCGAAGCTGGCGCCCGAAGTCATCATCAGCGATCAACTGGGCCAGCGCACGCTGGGCGCCATTTACTATTGTTGGCGACATCCCGAAACGCGGCTGTTTATCTATGTTGACGGCTCGGATATCACGGAGAAAAATCGCAACGATATCTTGCGGCGCGTCCTCCGGCCTTGGCTCCTGCGCCGCGCCGATGGCGTGCTGGTGAATGGAGCGGGGGGCACCCGTTATGTGCGCGCGCAGGGCGTGCGGCCGGCCAAGATTCACGGTTCCCCCTACACCACCGATCCGCGCTTTTTAGGCGTTCGCAAAACCAGTGGCCGAACCGGGGAGCTCCGGTTGGCCTACGCGGGTCGGTTTGTCCCGGTGAAAGGCCTGCTGGAGTTCTTGAACATTCTAACGGCGTGGGGCGCGCAACATCCCCGGCAGCACATCGTGTTTCGTCTGGCGGGCGATGGACCGCTACGCGGCCAGTTGCAGGCGCGACCCCTGCCACCGAATGTTGTGGTTCAGATCGAGGACAACCTATCCTACCAAAATATGCCCGCTTTCTATGCACAAGCCGACTGGCTGGTTTTCCCCTCGTTTTCTGATACCTGGGGCATGGCGGTGCAGGAGGCGATGGCCGTGGGGCTGCCGGTGCTGGGGAGCCCGAACAGCCAAGCCGTCGAAGAATTGGTTCATCCCGGGCAAACCGGGTGGCTCTTCCATCCGGATCGCCCCGCGGAGATCGTCGCCGCCCTGGATGCAGCCGCTGAAACGTCAACGGAGAACTATGCGCGGATGAGCGACCAAGCCCGGCAAGCGGCCGTGGCGCATCTGCCGGAGCAGGTGGTAACCCAGTTGATGGAATTCATCATACAACAGCGCTAAATCAAGCTGGGTGCGCGATGCCAAAAGTAAGGAAACCGTATGTCATTTTATGAACATTTTGCGCACCGCCGGCGAAATGCCCTTGGTCATTTTGTCAAACAGGCGTTCGCCCGGAAAATATTCCGAATGATCGGCGATCACCCTGGACGCATGCTGGAATTGGGCCCGGGCGATGGTTATCTGGCGCAGATCGCGCAGGAGCGCGGATTTGATTACACGGCGCTGGATGGCAGTCCCGGGGTGGTGGAATCATTGAAACAAAAGGGGTTCGGCAACATCCGGCAGGCCCTCGTCCCGCCGCTGCCGGCGGACCTCGGTTGTTTTGATACCTGCCTGATGATGCATATCATCGAACATCTGCCCCATCACGAAGCGGCCTCCGGTTTGCTGGCGGAGGTCCATGCCCATTTGCGCCCCGGCGGGAAGCTCTGGTTGGCCACCCCGGATTATTTGTTTTGGAAGACGGATTTCTATTGCTGCGACTACACGCATAGCACTCCGTTTTCCATGTATACCCTGCGGCAATTATTGATCAATGAGCATTTTTCGATCGTCCGAGCGGATCGTTATGTCGGGCCCTGCTTCGGCTGCCCGGGATTGTTGGTGTATCTGTTGGCACGCTGTCTGTACAACCGGACCCTTGACCATCTGGTTCTGCATCCGCGGGGCCACGATTTCTGGTACCGCGCATTCCTGACCGCGCTCCCCAGTGTGTTTATTGTGGCGGAGAAAAAGGACGTCACGTGAATCCGTGACCACCACCTATCAAGCTATTCAGATCGCCGGCGGGGATACCGCGATGCCGCTCAATCTGCGCAAGCGGATGGACTTCATGGCCGGGTGTTGCGACCTGCGCTCGAGCCGGTTCCTGGATTGCGGTTGCGGCGCCGGCGAGTATGTCTTTGCGCTGCGGGACCTGTTCGGCACCGATGCCTGGGGCGTCGAATTCTCGGCGGACAAGGTCCGCCAAGCCCAACGCCACCCGCGGCATGCCGCGCGCATTAAACAAGGCAATATCGAGGGCTTGGAGGAGCCGGACGCTGCCTATGATGTCATCCTGCTCAACGAGGTGATCGAGCATGTGCCGGACGAGCGCGCCGCGTTGCGGGAGGTCTTCCGGGTGCTGAAAGCGGGCGGCTGTCTCCTGGTCTTTGCGCCCAACCGCTGGTTTCCTTTTGAAACGCATGGTGTGACCGTGAAAAGCAGCGGACGCAAAGTTCCGCCGTATCTTCCGGGCGTGCCTTATGTGCCGCTGGTGTTCGGCAACCGGATCTTTCACTATCCGGCGCGCAACTACTGGCCGCATGAACTCCGGCAGTTGATCCGGGAGGCGGGGTTTGCCATCCGCCGGGTGGGCTATTTTTGGCAGACCTTCGAAAATATTTCCGGGTCCCAGCCGGCCCTGGTCAGAATCGGCCAGCCGGTTTTGCGACGCCTGGCGGCGGCCGGTGAGCGGATTCCGGTGCTCAAACGGTTCGGCGCCAGCCAGATCATTGTGGCGCAAAAGCCCACCCCATAAGATGTATAGATATAAAAAAAGGGAAAACCATGCCATTTCTTGAATCGCTGAAACAACAAATCGGCAGGATGATATCTCTTGTTGTTATGTATAAAAACCGTTCCGATTATCACAGACTTATCAATCCTGCAATAAAACAACTTATAAAAAACATGATATTTGAATTCTCATTCAAAATAAGAGCTGATTGGGGATTTGTGACGGTAATTAATATAGAAACCATAACCGCGTGTAATTTGAGATGTTCATATTGTCCAAATTCAATCTATGACCGCGGGCTCATGATAAACAAATTAATGATGAAAGCGGAATTATTTTATAAAATCATTGATGAACTGGCAGAGCTAGGCTGGGCCGGTTTACTAGCACCTCACTCTTACGGTGAACCATTGTTAGATGACAGGATAATAGAGTTCATTAGATATGCAAAAACAAAGATTCACAATTTGCAAATTGATCTGTTTACAAATGGAGAGCTTCTAACTGTATCTTTGTATCAAGAATTAATAAGGGCAGGAGTGGACATATTCACAGTTACACAACACTTGGCTTTACCATCGAAAGGTGTGTTGGAGATATTAGAACATAGGGGAAAAATGGGCTCAGATAACGTAAGATTTACTTTCAAGAAAATAGATTTTATAAGTAATAGGGGGGGGATAGTTAAGGTTAAGAATGAAAATAAAATATTCTCGTGTATTCGGCCTATTTATAGCATAGGAATTGATTATAGTGGGAATGTGCTTGTTTGTTGCGACGATTATTTTAATCAAATTAAAGTGGGGAATGTGAGTAATGATAAATTGATAGATATATGGAATAGCCCTTTATACAGGGAGATAAGAAAGAATATAAAGAATGGAAAATTCGAATTTGATATTTGTAAAAAATGCGCATTAGGGCGACCTATAAGAACGCAATAATCACAGTGCTGATCGTTATGTTGGCCTCTGCTTCGGCTTCTCGGGATTGTTGGTGTATCTACTGGTACCCTGCCTGTACAACAGGACCCTCGATCATCTTGGCCGAAGATTAACATGTGCGTGGACTGGAAAAGTGAGCCCAGTCATTGGGAAGGTGGCTGAAATGATATTGATTATAGATTCTTCACTCTCATGGCTGGCGAATGATCGAGGTAACTGATTGCTCCTAAGCCCTGAAAACAATGGCCGCAAAGTTCTGTAGCATTTTCATGGAGTGTCCTCCCTATCGTTGATGTTCGGCAAGACGACCATGCAGAACCCATGCATTAATATCGTCATCTCCGTATTTAATCGCCGGGAGTTGACCCGCGCCTGTCTGTGCTCCTTGGCGCGGCAGAGTTACCGCAACTTCCAGATCATTGTGGTGGATGATGGCTCCACCGATGGCACCAGTGCGATGATCAGGCAGGATTTTCCAGAGGTGTTGCTGCTGCATGGCGATGGCAACCTCTGGTGGACCGGGGCCGTGAATGTCGGCGTGCGCCAGGCGCTGTCGTTGGCGCAGGCGAGGGACTTTGTCCTGCTGCTGAACGACGATCTGGTGGTAGAGGCGGACTATTTGCAGACCCTGCTACAGGCCGCAGAGCGGATGCCGCATGCGGTGATCGGTTCCGTGGAGGTGTTGGCCGATGATCCGGACGTGATTTTCAGTGGCGCGGTCAGGGTGAACTGGCTTACGGCCAAGCAGCAGGTGCTGCATGCCGGGCAGCGGCTGTCTCAGTTCGCCCGCGACCATCTCGAGCCGGTTTCGATCCAGCATGGGCGCGGTGCGCTTTATCCCGTGGCGGTCTTCAAGGAGGTGGGTTTGTTCGACGACCGGCACTTCAAGCAATGCGGCGACACGGAACTGCCGCGCCGGGCCGCCTTGCGTGGTTTTCCCCTGTACGTTTGTTACGGCGCCGTGGTGAAAACAACGGCCGCCCAAAGCGGCAAGAACATCAACACCCAAGCCCGGTACACCCTGCGCGATTTCCGGAAGTATTTCTTCGATGTCCGGTCCAACTGCCGCCTGGTCTATCGCTGGTATTTCTGCCGGAACATCTTCACCAACCCCCTGGCCCGGCTGAACTATTTCTGCTTTGATGTGCTGCGGATCACCTGGCGGTTCTTTTCCCGGCTCTCGTTCCGGCAGCCGTGAACTCATGCTGATGATGGGCTGATCGTGAAAGTGTTGCATTATGTGGGCTATCCGCTCGCCTGGGCCAGGGGCGGTCATGCCGTTCAGATCCACCAGACCATCGCGGCGCTGGAGAAACTGGGGGTGCAGAACGAGTGGCTGGACCACGCCCGCCCCGACCGGCAACCGGGCGATCTGCTGCAGTATTGGACCCGCCCGCCCAGCGATTTTCACTGGCAACTGGCCAGGGCACAAGGCTTGCGGCTGGTGATCCAGGAACTGCATGGACCGGGGGCCAGTCGCCCGAGCTGGTTTTGGAAGATCCGGCGGGCGCAGCGCCGGGCGCTGCGGAGCCTGTTGGGCGCCAATTTATATGGCCACTTTGGCGCGGGCATCTACCAACACTGCGCCGCGGCAGTCGCGGTTACACCGCTGGAAGCAGCCTACATGATCCAGGTGTTCGATGCGCCCCGCGCCAGGGTGCATTTCATCCCCAATGGGGTTGACGATGTTTTTTTCGATGACTCGGTGGCCCCGTGTGTCTTTGATGGCTTGGTTTATCTGGGCCATATCTGTCCGCGCAAGAATTCCCTCGCCGTGGCGCGCGCGGCCAAACAGGCCCGGATGGCCATCCAATTCGTGGGCGACGCGCCTGTGGCACAAGATGATTACTTCAGGGCCTTCCAGGCCGAGGTTGATAACCAGTATGTTTTTTGGAAGGGCGCCATTTCCGACCGCAAATCCATCGCGGCACTGCTGCGCGGATGCAGGGGGGTGTTGCTGACCAGCCGGCACGAATCCAACCCCCTGAGCTTGTTGGAAGCCCTCGCCTGCGGGAAGCCGGTCATGGCTCCGGACCTGCCCCCGTTGCGCAGCTTTTACAAGGACGCGGTATTATTCGCGCCGGCACCGGAGGATGGCCGGTTCATCCCCCTGCTCAAGCGCTTCGATGCCATGTGCCGCCGGGATTACCGGCAGACCTTTCCGGTACTGAGCTGGACCGCCGTGGCCAGAAGATACGCCGATATCTATGCCGCCATCATGAGCGGGCCCGCCGGCTGAGCGGCTTTTCATCTCGTGCAATATGTTTCGGTTGATCGGACTGTTCTTGTCGCTGGCGGGGGTGACCCTGTTGGCCACGCGCCTGTTGCCGGCGCCGCAGCGCTCATTGTCTCCGGACTTAAATGCAGCCTCGCTCATCATTGTAGCGGCTTTCGTCATCTATGCCGAGGTGCTGGCCCTCGGGCACCTGGATTGGCTGACGGCGCAAGGGCTGGTCTTGGTCAACGGGTTGCTGGCGTTGGCCCTCTGGTCAACGTGGCGTGCGACGTTGGCCGATGTGCGCATGGTCGTGCAGCGGTTGGGACTGGCTTTCCGTGATTGCCCCTGGCTGCTGCTGCCGGTGTTCTTTCCGTTGTTGGTGTCCGCCGCGACACCTTGGCAGGATGGCGACACCTATGCCTATCACCTGCCTAATTTGCTGCATTTGTTGCAGCAAGGCACAACCCATACGGCGGCGGCTGGGGCCTTGTTCGATCCCGGGGCGGCCACGAGTTATTACCCGCGCGGCCTGGAAGCCTGCGGCGCATTTTTTTATTTTTTTGCCCTGCCCCATGTGACCTTGCTGGCGTTCAAAAGCCTTGTGTTCGCCGTGCTGTTGCTGCTGTTCAGGGCGCAGCAGCCCGAGGGGCTGGGGGCAACTTTTGTATTCGCCGCCGGGGCGTCGTGGTTTGTAATTCAGAACGACCTGGGTTCGCTGAAAAACGATGTATTCCTCGCCGTTTGTTTTCTCTATGCCTACTGCGTTGTGACACGCACCGAATGGCGCCAGCCGCGGCTGATGCTGCCGGTCGCCATGGCGCTGGCCTTGTGTTTGGGCCTGAAGTCAAATGCGCTGATGTACGTCGCCGCGGTGAGCCTATGCTGGCTTGGGCGCGCTGGGCCGCGTTGCGGCCGGCCCTTGTTGTTGCTGATGCTCGTGACGCTGCCGTGGGGCCTCTATTTCCCGCTGCTCAATTGGTGGGAACATGGTTCGCCTTTCCATCCGCATGGCTGGCAGTGTCTGGGGAGGACCATCTTCCCCGGCGCCGTCCTGCCGGGGTTCGATACCACGCTGGGCGGCCATCTGGACGGAGCGGCGCTGTTGTTGTTGCTGCGTGGCCTGCTGCGTCAAGCGGGGCCCGTGGGCGGCCTGCTGTTGGTCCTGGGGCCGGGCTGGCTGCTGGGGCGCTGGATTCGCCGCCCGGCGACGCCGCCCCGTGCGATCCCGAGGATTATGGATTATGGCGCGTTGGCGCTCTGCGTTGTTTTTTTTCTCCTTACACCCTATTCCGACAACAACAACGGCGTGCCGCACAATCAATTGTTCTCCGGTCATTCGCTGCGCATGGTCCTGCCGGCGCTGGGCCTGCTGGGGTTGATGGTGGTGGAGGCCTGGCCGGTGGCGTGGCGCTGGCCCCGGCCCGGGCTTGTATTTGCCCTGGCGTTGGGCCTGCTGCTGAATGGCGTGGCCTATGATCTGACGGCCATGCTCCTGAAGCCTCAAAACGCCTGGGCGCAAATGGCGCCGTTGCCGGGCAGTTTCCACAACGGCGCCCTGACCTTGGTGGCGCTCATGTTGGCGGGGTTGGCGGTGTGGGCCTGTCGGTGCTGGCGCCCGCCATGGCTGGCCGCCCTGTTGGTTGTGGCGGGTGTGTATCAAAGCCTCACCTGGCCGGCCAGTTTGGGGTACGCCCTGCGTTTCAAACAGAGCGGTGAACGTTCGCAGGCGTTCGCCTGGGTGCAGACGGCTGTCCGGGCCGATGACACCGTGTCGTTATGGGCTGACAAGGCGGGGAATTATTTTTGCGGCTGCATGTACGCGGTCGTAGCGCCACGCGCGCGCGCGGTGCACCTGCGGCAGACGATGGCGCCGGCGCCCCGGACAAGCCTGGTGATCCAATGCGCCGATGATGTCGAACAATCCAAGGCGCTTGTGACTGGACGAACGTATCAAAACCAGCGCCAGGACATTGCCAGCCGGATGATCAGTTGGGGTTACGCCGAGCTTTATAGAGACGCTTGCTATAGCGTATGGCGCAAAAGCCCGGCGCTGGTTAAAAATAAGGTTCTTCCGGGTTTCCCGTGTGAATACTGAATGGTCTTTGGTACGTGCATGTGAAGCGAAGCCATCGACTAAGCGAGTCGACTAAGCGTAGCCAACTAAGTGTGGGACTAAGTGTTACGAGAAGCGACCATCAACGCTCTGCGGATCGTCACAGAATCCATGCCCTTCTGATATACTTTCAACATCTCACGACCAATAAGGTGTGCCATAAACTCGCTCCTACACACACTTCGTCGTCCACTCTTAGTCCCTCACACTTTGTCGCTTACACTTACTCGATTCGCTTAGTCGTCTCCCGCTCCGCTGTCGATCATGCCGCGTTCCATAATAGAATATCACACGCTAATCCCGGAAGAGCCCAAAATAAGGACGCTTAATGCGCAGTAGCGCATATTTGTTTTCCATCGGCACCCCGACGCTGGGTCGCAGTGCCGCATTGCTGCGCTGCCTGGCCTCCGTGGCCGACCAGGCGGGGGTGGAGGTGGAGCATGTTGTGCAGGAGAAGGCCGTGGCGGGCCGTCCGCCGGCCACCGGATCCGCCGGCCAGCAGAACAACCAGACCATGAAACGACCGACGCACGAATCTACGGACTCGCCCCGCCGCCGCCGACACTGGTTTAGCGAGGACGACACGGGCATTTATGATGCGCTGAACCGCGGCTTCGCCCGCGCCACGGGCGAGCTTTGTGGCTGGCTCAATGATGACGAGCAATACCTGCCCGACGCCCTCGCGCGCGTCGCACAAGCGGCGGCGGAAAACCCGGCGGCGGAAATATTTTTTGGCGGCGCGGTGGTGGTCAATGCGGAAGGGCAGCCCCTGGCTTGGCGCCGCACGGCGCACCTGCGCTTCGCCTGTGTGGCGGCGGCCCATCTTTACACCCTCTCCTGCGCCCTCTTTTTCCGGCGGCGGCTATGGGAACGATTGGGCGGATTCGATGCCGGCTTGCGCATCGTCGGCGACGAGGATTTCATCGGCCGCGCTCTGCGCGCGGGCGCCAGCGCGCAACCCGTCCCGGGCTTTCTGGGCAGCTATACCGTGCATCCCGGACAGATCAGCGCCGGAGTGGAGGCGGCGCGCCGGGAACTCGCCATCCTCAAGCGGCGCTGGCCGCCCTGGACGCAGCGGCTCATCCCCGTGCTCAAGGCCTGGCGGCGCCTCGAAGACGCGGCGCACGGCTGGTGGCCGGGCCGGTCACTGACGCTCGACTGCGCGCTGTACCGGGGCGATGATCTTACCCGCCGCGTCACCGTCCAAGCGCGTTGTAACGGCCGCTGGCCGGGACCGGTGTGGGAATGAATGGGTAGTATGCTCTCTTCAGGACCTTTTGCGGCTGAAAGAATCTGAATTATTTGCCGCGATAGAACGCAGAGATCGCAAAGCTGTAAGTCCTCCATTGGAGGGATGAAGATCGTCTGTCGGAAAAACTGCCTTCCGATCTATGCGATCTATGCGATCTTTTGCGGCTCAATTATCCGTACTTTTTTCCGCGATAGAACACCGAGAACGCAAAGATGAAGGTTCTCATTGACATTGTGCCCATGGCCGCCGGACACGGCGGCACGGGCAGCGGCATCTGGACCTATGCCGAAAATCTCTTGTACCACCTGGACCGCTGCGTGCCGCCCGGCATGGAGCTTCTGGTCCTGGCCCGCCGTCCGCAAATTTCAAATCTTAAGGCTAAAATCCTAAATCTGAAATTAGTTCCTGTCCGCTGGCCCTGCAAAGGCATCCTCGCCCGCCTGCTCTGGGTGCATGTGACGTTGCCGCTGATCTGCCTCTTCCGGCGGGTGGATGTTTTGCACAAGCTGGCCACGGAGACGCCCCTGTTCTGCCCGGCCCGGCGGGTGACGACCATCCACGATTTTTATTACGAATTCCTGTTCGAGCACACGCCGCCGGAATGCGTGCGACGTTATGAGCGACTGGAGAACCTGTATTTCCAATTCGTCACCCGGTTGTGCTTCCGCAAAAGCCGCCGCCTCATTGCGGTATCCGAAGCCATCCGCCAGGAGATCCTGCGCCGCCAGCCCGCCGCCGCTGACCGGATCCTCGTGATCCACCACGGCGCGCCGCCGGGAACAGAAGACAGAATTCAGAATCCAGAAGCCAATAGCCGCGAAATACCTGCTTCTGGCCTCCGACCTCCGATCCCTGCCATCAGTCTTCAGTCTTCAGCCTGCAGCCTTTCTTCCTTCACCCTCCTCTATCCCGCCAAATTCATGACGCATAAAGGGCAGCTCAGCGCCGTCAAGGCGGTTGAAACTCTGTTGTCCACACATCCCGAAATGCAGGGCAAAGTGCAGTTGGTCTTTCGCGGTTACTCCAATGACCGGCACTATGAACGCCGCTTGCGCGCAGGGGTGGCGGCGAGTCCGGCGTCCGGGCACATACGGTTTGTTCCCTATGAACGCACGCTAACGACGGCCGAAATTTACCGGGGCTGCCACGCCCTCTTGCTGTTGTCGCAGTACGAGGGCTTCGGTTTGCCGGTGCTGGAGGCGCAGGCCTTGGGGCTGCCGGTCATCTGCTCCGACCTGCCGGTCCTGCGGGAGGTGGCCGGTGAGGCCGCGCTGTTTGTCCAACCGGACGATAGTGCCGGCGTGGCCACGGCCATACTGACTCTGATCACGGACGCTGCGCTGCGCCAGGGCTTGATGCAAAGAGGCCTGGCGAATGCGAAGCGATTCGATTGGCAGTCAACGGCGCGCCTGACCACGAAAGTGTATGAAGATGTTTGCCACGGTGACCGCCGGATAAGGCCATGATGCGCCCGGAATCATCCATCGCAGGTGAGCCCCTGGCGCCGGCCGGCGCCGGACAACCGCCGGTCTTCAGCGTCTTGGGCGTCAAGGCGCACGCGATCAAAATGACCGCTGCGGTCCGTGCCTTCGACCATGCCATCGGCAACAACCTCAAGGTCTATGCGCATGCGCTCGGCGTTGCGGGCGTCATGGAAGGTTGGCGTAATCCCCGCCTGCGGATGATCCTGAATCGTTCCTATTTGAACACGCCCGACGGCATGCCGTTGGTCTGGCTGGCGCGTTATTTTGGCCATCGGGACACCGAGCGCGTGTATGGCCCCGATCTTTTACGCGAGGTGTGCCGCTATTCGCTTCGGAAAGGGTGGCGCCATTTTTTCTTCGGCGCATCACCGGGCGTGGCCCCGCTGCTGCGGGAACGGGTGGAGGTCCAGTTCCCCGGCATTCAGGTGGTGGGCACCTATACGCCTCCGTTCCGGACCATGACGGATCTTGAACTCGCGGAATTGATCCGCCTGGTGGATGACGCGCAGCCGGATATTTTCTGGATCAGTCTGAGCACGCCGCATCAGCTTTATTTCATGTTCGATCAGTTCGAGCACATTCATGCCAAGGTGATGTGTGCGGTGGGCTTTGCCTTTGATGTCAATGCGGGCCTCAAGAAGGATGCCCCCGCCTGGATCAAACAGATGGGGCTGCAATGGCTGCACCGGTTGGTGCGGGATCCCAGGCTGTGGCGCCGCTACCTGCGGGATAATCCGCTGTTCTTGGGATTGATTGCGCTCCAGTTGCTCCGGTTGCGCCGCTATGCGCTGTCACCTGATGCACAGGTGCCGATTACCAGCGCGTCCGACAAGGCGGAGCTGCTGTCATCCCGGACAAGGGCTGATAGCCGGTCACTCCCATCCACAGCGCGTGTCAACGTCTTGGGCATCGGCATCGATCCCGTCAACATGAAATCCGCGGTTGAAGAATTGATTTCCGCCGCGCTTGCCGGGCGCAAAGGTTATGTTTGCGTCACCGGGGTCCATGGCGTCATGGAATCCCAGCAAGATGAGCAACTCCGGCAGATTCACAATCGGTCCCTGCTCACGGTGCCCGACGGCATGCCGTTGGTGTGGGAAGGACGATGGCGCGGCTTTTCCAAGATGCGCCGGGTATATGGCCCGGATCTGATGCTGAATATATTGGAACGCACCGCCCGGCAAAATCATGCGCAGCGAACAGATTCAGCACCAACGCCCCGCCTCCCTTTGAGGCACTTCTTCTGTGGAGCCACGCCCGACATACTGCAGCGATTGGTTGTGAACCTGCAGAGGCGCTTCCCCGGCTTGTGCGTGGTCGGGTGTTATGCGCCGCCCTTTCGTCCCTTGAATGCGGACGAAGAAGCGGACCTGGCGCGTCAAGTGGCGGCCTGCCAACCCGACTTCTTCTGGGTGGGCCTCAGCACGCCCAAGCAAGAGCGTTTCATGGCGCGCTATCTGCCGCTGTTGGATGTCAAGATCATGCTGGGCGTCGGGGCGGCCTTCGATTTGCACGCCGGCCTCAGGGCCGATGCCCCCGGGTGGGCCAAAAAAACGGGCCTGCAATGGCTGCATCGTCTGCTGCAAGAGCCGCGCCGCTTATGGCGGCGCTATCTTTGGATTGTGCCGACGTTTCTCTGGCGTATAGTGTTGCAACATTTTGGGTTGATGAAATATTCGCTGGACGGGCGGGGTGCCGCGGGACGGCGCGAAAATATAAACCGAAAGGGGACCGGATGAGCAGCATGCCGATCAAAGCCTTGGTCTGTGGCGCTGGTGGTTTCATCGGGGGCCATCTGGTCAAGCGGCTGAAGCAGGAGGGCTATTGGGTGCGCGGCGTGGATATCAAGGCGCATGAGTACACGCATTTGCCGTCCGATGAATTTGTGCAGGGCGATTTGCGCGATCAGGCCGTGGTCGCCCAGGTAGTGACACCCGACCTTGCCGAGATTTATCAACTCGCCGCCGATATGGGCGGCGCGGGCTATATTTTTACCGGCGATCATGATGCCGGAGTCATGCACAACTCGGCGACCATCAATTTGAATGTGGTGGAAGAAGCGCGCCGGAAAAAAGTGCCGAAAATATTTTACTCCTCATCCGCCTGCATTTATCCCGAGCGCATTCAGACCGGCACCCATAATCCGGGGCTCAAGGAAGACCTGGCCTATCCCGCCGGCCCGGATTCGGAATATGGCTGGGAAAAGCTCTTCAGCGAACGCCTCTATCTGGCCTATGCGCGCAACCATGGCCTCGAAGTTCATATCGCCCGCTTCCACAACATTTTCGGCCCGGAGGGAACTTGGACAGGAGGCCGTGAAAAAGCGCCCGCGGCGATGTGCCGGAAAGTGGCCGAGGCGCCCGTTGGCGGAACCATGGAAGTCTGGGGTGACGGCGAACAGACCCGCACCTTTCTTTATATTGACGAATGCCTGGATGGCGTCCGCCGGTTGATGAATTCCTCGCTGTCCGGCCCCTTCAACATCGGTTCCGAGGAGCTTATTTCCATTAACGATCTGGCCCGGATGGCCATGGATATCGCCGGCAAACGACTCGCCATCCATCATATTACCGGCCCGCAAGGCGTGCGCGGACGCCGTTCCGACAACACCCTGATCCGGGAAAAACTCGGTTGGGCGCCGGACCGGCCGTTGCGCGAAGGCATGGCCAAAACCTATGCTTGGATCGACGTTCAGGTGCAGCGCTCGCGCCACGCGGGTTGAGCGCGCAGCCGCTCCCCATGCTGGTGAATAGGGTTGCCGCCGCCGGCCGCCGGCTGATGACGGAACCGGACCATTATCGTGACATGACCGCGCGCGGGCGAGCCAACGCGGCGCGCTTCAGTTGGGAGCGTGCCGTACAACGGACGCTGGCGGTCTACCGCCAGGCGGCCGGCGGGTGAACCCGATGTCCCCAGATTCATCCAGATTCCAGTCACGGAATAAAACCTTTGCTACCGAAAATAATCTGTGCAAATCCCAATAATCTGTGGAT
>CAIQIC010000256.1 GCA_903871765.1 uncultured Lentisphaerota bacterium | reverse complement strand
TTATCCAGGCGGCTACCGCCGCGCAGGCGCAGGCGCAACTGCTGCAAGCGGTGCGCCGGATCGGCAGGGCGCAAGTTCCGCCCATCGATCTGCGCTCGGTGGAGCTGGGGCAAATGCAGCCGTTCGGCGCCTACGGGCAGACCGCGGTCAGTGTCACGTTCGAATGCCGCATCGAGCAGTTTGTGAATCTGCTGGCCGATCTGACGACCCAACCCGAATTGTTTGCGCCGGCGGACATGCGCATCACGAGCGGCGACCAGAAGCAGAAACTCATGCAGGTGCGGTTGACCGTGGCCGGAGTGGTGCCGCGGGCCCTGGTTCCGGAGAAGAAGGGAGGGCCGGCGTTTTGAAACAACGGCTCCTGCTCTTGAATCTGACGCTGATGGCCCTCATTGTGCTAGCCGGGTTGCGGCTGCGTTCGACCGGAGAGTCCGCCGCCGTCCGCGAGCAATCCGTCCACGGCCGGGATCCCGCGCCGGTCGCGGCCCGGCCGGAAGCGCCGCTCGTGCGGGCGGCCCCCCTGGTAGCCGGCGACTACGCCAGCGTGGCGCAGAAGATGCTGTTTGCGCAGGACCGCAATCCGAACGTTATCGTGGATGCCGCGCCGGTGAAGATTATGCCGGCGCTGCCGGTGGCTCATGGAACCATGGAGTTGGGCGGCGTGGTCATGGCGCTATTGAGCGAGAAGCTCGGCGCGCCTCACCGCGCCTACATGGCCGGGGAGAACATCGGCGCCTTCAAGCTGATCTCGGTTTCGCGTGAGGAACTGACCCTCGAGTGGGAGGGCCAGAAGATCATCCGGCAACTGGCTGAATTGATGGAGGCGGGCGCGCGCGCAGGTTCGCCCGGCGCCGCCTCGCAAGCCGACGCCGCGCCGGCCGCGAACGCGGGAACCACCACCATACAGACTGTCACACCCGGCCAGCCCGGCATACAGACAGACACCGACACGCGTGCCTGCCAACCCGGTGATTCGTCGCCCGACGGCACCGTCAGCGACGGGTACAAGAAGATTGTGCAGAGAACGCCTTTCGGGCCCTCGTGCCGTTGGCAGGCTGTGAAGTAGGAAAGAGGTTTTGCGAATGAAACTACGTATCTCGATTCTCGCGGCGCTGCTCGTCACCGGCCTGGCGGCCTTCGACGGCGGCAAGAAAAACCAACCGGGTAATCCGCTCGCGCCGTCCGCGTCGCCCGCGCCGTCCGCGGCGATAGGCCCGCCCAAGGAGGCTGTCGAGATCGCTCCGTACACTTTCCGCTACACGGACGCGCGGGGGAAAGTCTGGATGTACCGCCAGACTCCCTTCGGATGGATGAAAGCCGAACGGAAAGACATTCCGGAGGCCGCTCCGGCCGCGCTGCCGGAAACGCGTGTGGCCGAGGACGGTGACAGCGTGCGCTTCGAACGTAATACGCCGTTCGGCATGACGCGCTGGAAACGCAAGAAGTCGGAATTGACCGAACAAGAGAAACAGATCTTTGATCGCGCTTCAGGGCCGGCGGGGAATGCCTATAGCGCCAAGCCCGCATCCAAGGAGTAACGCCATGATCAGAATCCCGACGTTTTCAGCAATCGCGGTGGTGTGGATGGCCCTGGTGGCGGCCCAAGCCGCGCAGGTGGTCAACCGGGGCGTGCCGCCGGGATTCGGCGGAGTCGTGCAGCCCATGCCCGCTCCGGAAAGACCGGCACCCTCGGCGCCGGCGCCGGCTCCAGTTCCAGCCAAACCGGCCACTGCGCCCACGGCCTCCGCCGCTGCTCCGGCTCGCGCCGCCGCCCCGGCTCCCGGCGCCCC
>CAIQIC010000255.1 GCA_903871765.1 uncultured Lentisphaerota bacterium | reverse complement strand
GAGATTGAGCGGTTACTCCGACCTGGTGCTTTCGTGCATGCGGACGAGGTGCCTGTCGAAGGAACCACGACCGGTGGCATAGACCTGGAACACTTCAGCGGGTTTTTTGAAAAGTTGTACGGGGAGTCCTTGGGCAAGGCGCTCGACAAGGACGGCCTTTCGCTGGGGCGCTTGCTGAACAACCTCGGATTGGCACGGGAAACGACGCTCAATCTTGCCGGCCTCATGATCTTCGGGCGGCATCCGCAGCGACACCGCCCCGCCTTTGTGGTCAAGGCCGTCTCTTTCGTCGGCAACGATCCAGCCGGCGACAAGTACCGGGACAGTCAGGACATCGTGGGATGTCTGCGGGATTTATATAAGGAGACGATGTCCTTTCTTACACGCAATTTACGGCGACTTCAGGGCGCCAAAGGGATCAATACGGAAGGCGATCTGGAAGTGCCGCTGGCAGCCTTGGAGGAACTTGTCGTTAACATGTTACTGCACAGGGACTACTTCATCTCCGCTCCGTGGCTGGTCATGCTGTTCGACAATCGCATCGAGTTGATCAGCCCCGGCGCTCTGCCTAACAACCTGACCGTCGAGAATATACGCAACGGCGTGTCGAACATCCGCAATCCATTGCTCGCCTCTTTTGCAACCAAAGGAGGGGAACTGCCCTATCGGGGCATCGGTACGGGTATCCGTCGGGCCATTGCGGCCGTACCGAACCTGGATCTCGAATCAGACCATAAAGGCAACCGTTTCACGGCGCGCATCCCAAGGAAGTTGGGATAATGGCCTGAGCTCCTCCAGGGGCTCGCGTGCGACTGCCCAAACCCTCTGTGGCGGTGCTTCACGCCTTAGCGACGTCGCCCAGCTTGCCGGAAAAGCGCAGGTGGTAAAACAGGTTCTCGATCTCCATGCCGATGTTGATGTTGCGGATCAGGCATTTCTCCGAGCCCTTGAGCTGAAGCGGGGCGAAATTGAGCACGCCCCGGAGGTCGCAGGCCTGCAGCAGATCGAGCACCTGCGCGGCGGCGTTATCGGGCACCGTCAGGATGGCCACCTTGATGCCCGCGCGCCGGACGAACGGCTTGAATTCCTTGAGGTCGAGGATCGGCACCGGCGCGGTGGCGTTTAGCACCGCCGGGTCCACGTCGAACCCCGCCACGATTTCGATGCCCTCCCGGGCAAACCCCTGATAGTTGATTAAGGCCGTGCCGATCTTGCCGCAGCCGACGATCACGATCTTCTGCGCCCGGTCCTTGCCGAGCATGCGGTTCAGCTTCTCCAGCAGACTGTCGACCCGGTAACCGCCGCGTTTGTGGCCGGTGAGGTTGAATTGCGAGAAGTCCTTGCGCACCAGCGCGGGGGAGATCCCCAGCGCGTCCCCGAGGTTGTCCGAGAAGACTTTGACGAAGCCCAGCCCCTTGAGCTTGTAGAGCACGCTGCGGTACTTCGACAGCCGCTGGGCGATGTCCAGGTTGATCATGAGATCCCTCCGTGGTTGCTGTTTATGCGCCATAGATAACATTAGAAAAGAAATGTTGCAATAATAAAATGACAATATTGTTTCTGATGTGAAAGAAATACCGCATTCGGGCTTGCGTTAGGCCGGCCCGGCGCTATATTAGCTCCGCAAGCACGACACGGGCAGGCGGTATCTTGCGGCTGGCCCGCGGTCATTCCGGCGCCGTACGCCCGGAAGGGTGTTGTGCGCAACCCATCAAGCAGCAGCCGCCGGCGTGAGGCCGGCAGGAGTGGAAACATGGTTACCGATAAACCGGCCCAGGCCGGCCATTGTCCGGAGACGGCTTCGCGGGAGGAGTTATTCCGGCGGCTGGACGAACTGATCGCCGGCTACCAGGGGCAGGCCGGCGGGTTGATTCCGGTGCTGCAGATCGCCCAGGGCCTGTTCGGGCACCTGCCGGCAGACGTGGTCCAGCGCATCAGCGCGGGCCTCGGCAAGCCCTACAGCGAGGTGGCGGGGGTCATCACGTTTTACTCGTTTTTCGCCACGCGCCCGCGCGGGCGGCACGTGGTCCGCGTCTGCCTGGGCACGGCCTGCTATGTGCGCGGGGGCCAGCAGGTGCTGGCGGCGCTGAAGAAGGAACTCGGCGTGGACGTGGGCGAAACGACGCCGGACCATCTGTTCACGCTGGAGGTGGCGCGCTGCTTCGGCGCGTGCGGTCTCGCGCCGGCGATCAGCATTGACGACGAGGTGTACCAACGGGTGAAGCCGTCGAAGGTCCGCGAGCTCCTCGTCCGCTACCGCGAGCCGGTCCGCGCCGCCGCGGCCCAGGGGGTCAAATCATGACGAGCAAACGACTGAAAAACGCCCAGGAACTCAAGGCGCTGCGCGCGCAGGCGCTGACGGACCTGGCGCCCCGCTTGGGCGGCGGGAAGCCGGCGCCGGACGCCGCGCGGCAGGTGCTGGTGTGCTTCGGCGGCGGCTGTCTGGCGTCCGGCGCGCATAAAATCAGCGCGGCGTTTACCGCCGAGCTGGCCGCGCACGGCCTCGCCCACGCCGTGCGGCTGGTGACCACCGGCTGCCAGGGCCCCTGCGCGGCCGGTCCGGTGGCCCGGATCATGCCCGACGACGTGATGTACGAGAACGTGCAGCCGGCGGACGTGCGGGAGATCGTCGCCCGGCACCTCGTGCACAACGAAGTGGTCGAGCGCCTGGTGCATCTGGACCAAGCCACGGGCCGGCGCCAGGCGCGGACGCGGGACCTGGCGTATTTCCAGAAGCAGCATAAGATCGTCCTGCGCAACTGCGGTTTGATTGATCCGCTGAAGATCGAGGAATACATCGCCCTGGACGGGTATGCCGCGCTGGCGAAAGTGCTGGCGGAGATCGCGCCCGACGACGCGATTCGGATCGTCACGGAGTCCGGTCTGCGCGGGCGCGGCGGCGGCGGTTTTCCGACCGGCCTGAAGTGGAGCCTGACCCGCCGGGCCAGGAGCGATCGCAAGAACGTCGTCTGCAACGCCGACGAGGGCGACCCCGGCGCGTTCATGGACCGCAGCGTGCTGGAGGGCGATCCGCACAGCGTCGTCGAGGGCATGGCCATCGCCGGCTACGCCATCGGCACTGCGCGGGGCTACGTGTACTGCCGCGCGGAATATCCCATGGCTCTGGAACGGCTGCACCGCGCCTTGGACCAGGCGCGCCAGCATGGCCTGCTCGGCAAGCATATCCTGGGGACGGACTTCGACTTCGACATCGAAATCCGCATGGGCTCCGGCGCGTTCGTCTGTGGCGAGGAGACCGCGCTGATGACCTCCATCGAGGGGCGGCGCGGCGAGCCGCGCCCGCGCCCGCCGTTTCCGGCCAACAAGGGCCTCTGGGGCCTGCCGACGCTGCTCAACAACGTCGAGACCTTTGCCAACGTGCCGCCGATCCTGCTCAAGGGCGCGGCCTGGTATGCGGGGCTGGGCACGGAACAGAGCAAGGGCACCAAGGTCTTCGCGCTGGCCGGCGCGGTGAACAACACGGGGCTCGTCGAGGTGCCGATCGGCATCTCGCTCGGCGAACTGATCTATGACGTGGGCGGCGGCATCAAGGACGGCAAGCCGTTCAAGGCCGCGCAGATCGGCGGCCCCTCCGGCGGCTGCATCCCGAAAGAGCACCTTGGCGTGAAGCTGGATTACGAGTCGCTCCAGCAACTCGGCGCCATCATGGGTTCCGGCGGACTGATCGTCATGGACAGCGACAGTTGCATGGTGGACGTGGCGCGCTTCTTCCTGGAGTTCGTCCAGGAGGAATCCTGCGGCAAGTGCCCGCCGTGCCGCGTCGGCACGAAGCGCCTGCTGGAAATCGTCACGCGCATCTGCGCGGGTCAGGGCCGGGAGGACGATCTCGACCGGCTGAGCGAACTCGGCCAGCGGATCAAGGATGCCGCGCTCTGCGGCCTGGGCAAGACCGCGGCCAATCCGGTGCTGTCCACGCTCCGCCATTTTCGCGACGAATACATCGCCCATATCCGCGACAAGAAGTGCCCCGCCGGCGTCTGCGCCGGGCTGGTGCGCGCGCCGTGCCAGAGCGCCTGTCCGGCGGGCGTGGACGTGCCGGGCTTCGTCGCCCTGGTGGGCGAGAAGCGGTTTGCCGAGGCGCTCCGGCTGCACCGGGAGCGCAACCCGTTTGCCGCGGTGTGCGCCCGCGTCTGTTTCCACACCTGCGAAGATCATTGCCGCCGCGCCCAATTGGACGACCCCCTCAGCATCCGCGGCGTGAAGCGGTTCATGGTGGACCAGGAGGTCACCATTCAACTGCCGGAAGTGCGCGACAACCCCGTCAACGCCCGGCGCAAGGTGGCGATCGTCGGCGCCGGGCCGGCCGGCCTGGCCTGCGCCTATTTTCTGGCCCGGCTGGGCTACATGCCCAAGGTCTTCGAAGCCGAGCCCCGGCCGGGCGGCATGCTGGTGCAGACCATCCCCGCCTACCGGCTGCCGCGCGAGATCCTCGCGCGGGAGATCCGCATGATCGAGCGCATGGGCGTGGACCTCCAGACCGGCCGGCGGCTGGGCACGGATTTCACGCTCAAGAGCCTGCGGGACGACGGCTACGAGGCGGTCTTCCTGGCGGTCGGCGCGCCGCTCGGCACGAAACTGGGCATCCCCGGCGACGACGCCGACGGGGTGACCGAGGCGATCCGCTTTCTGCGCCATTACAACCTCCGCGGCTCCGTGCCGGTGGGTAAACATGTCATCGTCGTCGGCGGCGGCAACGCCGCCATTGACGCCGCGCGCACCGCCCTGCGACTGGGCGCGGAGACGGTCGCGGTGGTGTACCGTCGCACGCGCGAGGAAATGCCGGCCTACGCCGAGGAGATCGAGGAAGCCGAGCGCGAGGGGGCCCGGCTGCAACTGCTCACCGCACCGGTCGAAGTGGTCGTCAAGGGCGGCCAGGTCGCCGGCTTGAAATGCCGGCGGATGCAACTCGGGGAGTTCGACCGCTCGGGCCGCCGGCGGCCCGAGGCTCAGGCCGACACCGACTTCGTCATCGTGGCGGATCAGATCATCGCGGCGATCGGCCAGACCCTCGACGCGCACAAGGTCTTTGACGGCCTCCACCCGCGGTTCACGAGCGGTCACTTCGTTGAAGTCAATCCGACCACCGGCCAGACCTCGCTGCCCTGGCTGTTTGCCGGCGGCGATATGGTCACCGGGCCGTCCTCCGTGATCGAGGCCGTGGCCGCCGGCGAAAAGGCGGCGGTGGGCATGGACGAAAAGCTGACCGGCGCCCCACACGCCTTCTGGCGCGTCCAGCAGGAGGTCCAGACGGCCTTCGATCCGGATGCCGATCCGGAGCCGTATGCCCGCGACAAGCTGCCGCTGCTGGCCGTGGACCGGCGCCGGAACAACTTCGACGAGGTCGAGCAGCCCTGGACCGAGCCGGTGGCCGTCCGCCAGGCTAAGCGTTGTCTGCGCTGCGACTACGGGAAAAAAGTAGGAAGTGAGATGTAAGATGTCAGATTTATTTTGAGAGGTCACAGATGAACAGCGACGAGCTGAAAAAGCGGACCCAGCAATTCGCCCTGCGGGTGCTGGCGTTGGGCGGTGCGCTACCGCGCAGTCCGGCCGGGCGCGTGATCGCCTATCAGTTGATCAAGAGCGGCACCTCAGTGGGCGCGAACTATCGCTCCGCTTGCCGTGGTAAGTCAAAAGCCGACTTCATCTCCAAGCTGGGCACGGTGCTCGAAGAAGCCGATGAAAGCGCGTTTTGGATGGAGCTTATCATCGCGGGCGAACTCCTGTCGGCGGCGCGCGTGCAGCCGCTCCTGCAGGAGGCGAACGAGTTGACGGCGATCTTCGCAGCCGGCTTGAAGACGGCCAAGCGCAACGGTCCTGAATGACATCTTAAATCTTACTTCTTACATCTCACATCCCAGCGGAGCGAATCATGCCCAAATTGACCATTGACGGAATTCAAGTCGAGGTGGCGGAGGGCGCCACTGTGCTGGACGCCGCGCGGCAGGCGGGGGTGCGCATCCCCACGCTCTGTCATCTGGAAAATATCCAGGCCATCGGCGCCTGCCGGGTCTGCCTCGTGGAGATCGAAAGCCACCGGGATCTGGCCGCCGCCTGCGTCATGCCCATCGCCGACGGCATGCAGGTGCACACCCATTCGCCCCGCGTCCGCGCGGCGCGACGGACGGTGGTCGAACTGCTGCTGTCCGAGCACGACGGCGACTGCCCGACCTGCAGCCGCAACGAGGATTGCGAACTGCAGGCGGTGGCGCGCGAACTGGGCATCCGCGAGAACCGTTATCCGGGTGAGAAAAGCCGGCGCCGGGAGGATGCCAGCACGCCGGCGCTCGTCCGCAACACGGCCAAGTGCATCCTGTGCCGCCGCTGCGTCACGGTGTGCGGCGACGTGCAGGGCGTGACGGCGCTGTTCCCGCAGTACCGCGGCTTCAAAACCGCCATCGGCCCGGCGTTCGACCAGGATCTCGCCACCGTGGCCTGCGTGCAGTGCGGCCAGTGCGCCGCCGTCTGCCCCGTCGGCGCCATCACGGAGCGCGATCAGACCGACGAAGTCTGGGCGGCGCTCAGCGATCCGCACAAGTGCGTCGTGGTCCAGACGGCGCCGGCGATCCGCGCCGCGCTGGGTGAATGCTTCGGCTATCCGCCGGGCACGCTGGTCAAGGGCAAGATGGTGTCCGCCCTGCGCCGGCTCGGGTTCCACAGCGTGTTCGACACGAACTTCGCCGCCGACCTGACCATCATGGAGGAGGGGACCGAACTGCTACACCGCCTGCGGAAGGCCCTGGCGGACGGGAAGGATGCCCACCTGCCGATGTTCACCAGTTGCTCGCCCGGCTGGATCCGCTACGCCGAGTATTTCCATCCCGAGCTGCTGCCGAACCTTTCCACCTGCAAATCGCCGCAGCAGATGATGGGCGCGGTGCTCAAGACCTACTACGCCGGCAAGCTCGGCCGGAAGCCCGCGGAGATGTTCGTGGTCGCCGTCATGCCCTGCACCGCCAAGAAGGCCGAGGCCCGGCGGCCGGAGATGAACGCCAGCGGGTTCAGCGACGTGGACGTCGTCCTGACCACCCGCGAACTGGCACGCATGATCCGGCAGGCCGGCATAGATTTCAAGGCCCTGGGCGAGGGCCAGATGGATTCGCCGCTGGGCGAGTCCACCGGCGCGGCCGACATTTTTGCCAACACCGGCGGTGTGATGGAGGCGGCGCTGCGCACCGCCTGCGAACTGATCACCGGCCGGGAGCTGCCCTTCCCGAACCTCCACGTCCGGCCCCTCGCCGGCCTGGCGGGCGTCAAGGAGGCTTCGATCCCTATCACGGAGACGGTGCCGGCCTGGTCGTTCCTCAAAGGCGCCACGCTGCACGTGGCCGTGGCGCATGGCCTCGGCAACGCGCGCCAGCTCATAGAACGCATCCGGAGTGGCGCGGCGCACTATCACTTCGTCGAGATCATGACCTGTCCCGGCGGCTGCATCGGCGGCGGCGGCCAGCCGCGCCTGACCTCCGACGCGGTGCGCCAGGCGCGTCTGGCGGCGATCTACCAGGAAGACGAGCACCGTGCCCTGCGCAAATCGCACGAAAACCCGGCGATCCAGCAGCTCTACGCCGACTTCCTCGGCCATCCGCTCAGCCACAAAGCACACGAACTGCTGCACACGAAATACACGCCCCGCCCCCGGGTCTCGTAGGCGGCGGAACCGCGCAGCAGCCAGCCACTTCCTGGCAGGAACGCCACGGCTTGCAGAAGACGGTAAGCAGCAGGCGGGGCTTTCATCACCGCGGTCGCAGAGGTGTTTGAGGTCACAGCGGACAGCCCGCGGCAGCAGAAAGATCGGACAGGCTAGAAGGAAGAGCCTGAAACAACGGAGGTCATCCGCGGCGGACATGGCCTCCGGCGGATCGTCTGGCGTGACTTGATGTTTTGCAGCTTGCGTCGCCAGTCAAAACAGCAAGTCCAAAGCGTTTGGACGGCCCTTACTGTCGCCCGCGCGGCAACGCGGCTGCGGCAACATGCTGCCGCGCAAGAGTTATCACCATCGGTCCCTCCACCCATGATAATTGCTCTTGACTTAATCATCATGGCCTGCTAATCTCCGCAAAATGAAGTGGTATTTACGGATCAGTTGAACCCAATAACACTGTCCGGTGATTTATGAAAACACAAGTATCATTCCGCCTGTTAGGTGCCTGCATGCTGGTTCTGCCATGCGCGTGCGCCTGCGCTGAAGACGACAGCGCCATTCCCATGGAAATTCCCATCGTCGTCGTAAAGTATTTTCCGGTGAAGGGCGAGATGATTGACATATCCGTCACGGGAGACTGGGGCGCATCGTTGCAGGAGACGCGCGGCAAGACTGAACGGCAGACGCAAGAACTCATCGCCGCGCTGGAAGAAGGCTCGCGTTACCACGCCTACAAAAACCCAGAAGCCAAACAGAGCCTGAAATACCATCTCCTGAATGTCTTCGAGTTCCACGAACCAATGCCAGTTTGCCCAAAGAAACCCGGAGAGAAAGTACCGGTCACTGACTACAACGCGATCATGAACAAGATCGACATTCAGAAATGGGTAGAGGAACGCGGCGTCAAGGAAGTCTGGATATGGGGATACCATGGGGGCAAGCTGGTGCTGTGGGAGTCCAATATGGCCAGTCAGTTCGGTGACATAAGCAACAGCAACCGCGATCAAAAAGACCTGCCTGTGCTGAAGAACACATACACGGTTTATCACTACAACTACCAGCGCGGCACATCGGAAGCGTGCGAGGACCACATACACCAGATCGAATGTGTGCTGAGCCATATAGATTGCCTCGATAAGCCTCCACCCGACAAGTGGGATGAGCTGCTCTTCTGGGGCAAGTTCGTCGGCAGTGACAAGTCTCACAAGATTGTACATCCCGGCTGCGGATGGGCGCATTATCCGCCGAACGGTGAGCATGATTACGACTGGGCCAACCCGCGCTTCGTCGAAACCGACATTGAAGATTGGAAGCCCGATGGTTCCGGCCAGAAGCAGCGCATCAACAGCGAACGGTGGCAGAAGAACAGCCTGAAATGGTTTGTATATTGGATGCAGAGCATCCCCGGCGCGGCCAACGGACTCCAACTTCATGGCAAGCCCTTGCGGAACTGGTGGATCTTCATGGGTGACTTTGACAATTCCATGACGAAGAAGATGCGGTTATGCGCGCCTGGCTGAGAGTGTGCGTACGTACGCGGTGCGAATCTTCGCGTATGGCCTGATGGACAACCACCTGCATCTCGTGTTGGAAACCCCGCACGCCAACCTGGGCCGGTTCATGCAGTCGGGTTTGACGGGTTATACCATTTGCTTCAATCTCCGGCATCGCTGTCATGGTCATCTAACGCAAGGGCGGTATGGTGCCCGGCTGGTGGCGGGTGACGACTACTTGCTGAGATCGAGTCGGTATGTGCATTTGAATCCGGTGAATGTACGAGCACAGGCTGACCCCTCTGCGGGGTTAAACGCGTTTTTTTTTGCGTGCAGCTTCCGGCCGGAGTCTGCTAGACTGGCCGTCCGAAAGGATCCCCCTGAGCACGATGAAAACAGCGCTTCTATTTCCGGGGCAGGGCGCCCAGGCGGTCGGCATGGGCCGGGACCTGGCCGCGGCGCGGCCGGCCTGCCGGGCCCTGTTCGACCGCGCCAACGCCGTGCTGGGTTACGACCTGGCCACCCTCTGCTTTGAGGGGCCGCTCGAAACGCTGACGCAAAGTTGCCATGCGCAGCCGGCGATTTTTGTCGTCAGCCTCGCCTGTCTGACCGCCTGGCGGGAATCCCGGCCGGCGGCGGCGGGCGCCGCCGCGGCGGGGCTCAGCTCCGGCGAATGGACCGCGTTGCATGCCGCGGGGGTGATTTCGTTCGAGGATACGCTGCGCGTGCTCGATATCCGCGGCCGGGCCATGCAGGCTGCCTGCGAAGCGCATCCCGGCGCCATGCTCAGCGTACTGGGCATGGCGGACGACGCCCTCGCCCGGCTGGCCCGGGAAACCGGCGTGGAAATCGCCAACCTCAATTCGCCGGAGCAGACCGTGTTGTCCGGTCCGCGCGCAGGCATTGACGCCGCCGAACAACGGGCCCGGGAGTTCGGCGCGAAAAAGGCGATCCGGCTGCCGGTCGCCGGGGCGTTCCATTCCGTGCTGATGACCTCCGCGGCCTGCCAGCTGGCGGAGGGCCTGGCTGGTGTGCAGCTCTCACCGCCGCAATACCCTGTCATTTCGAATGTTACGGGACAATTCCACACCACGCCGGAGGAGATCCGCCAGTTGATGGTCCGGCAGATCACCAGTTCCGTCCAGTGGGTGCGGGGGATCCGCACGCTCCAGGCGCAGGGTGTGCAGGCCTACGTGGAATGCGGACCGGGCAAGGTACTGACGGGGCTTGTCAAACGTATTGACAAACAGGCCGCGCTCTATAACATAGCCGACCACTCCAGCGCGGGGACGGTGGCAGCCCCGGCGGAGACGGGATAATACAATGGCGGCTCTGGACGGAAAAATCGCATTGGTGACGGGTGCGGCGCGTGGCATTGGCCAAGCCATTGCCGACCAGTTGGCCGCGGCGGGGTCGGATGTGGCCCTTTGCGATCTGCAAACCGAATGGCTGGCCGAGACGGCCGCCTTGGTGACCGCGGCGGGCCGTCGGGCGTTGTGTTACGCGGTGGATGTCAGCAATGCTGAGGCGGTGCAGAGCGCAGTTAACGCCGTGGAAAAGGATTTTGGCCGCATTGACATCCTGGTCAACAACGCGGGCGTTACCAAGGACAACTTCCTGGTCCGCATGACCGAGCAGGATTGGGACCAGGTGCTGGATATTAATCTCAAGGGAACGTTCCTGTTTACCAAGGCCGTTTGCCGGTCCATGATGAAGCAGCGTAGCGGCGCGATTGTCAATGTCGCCTCCATTATTGGCTTGATCGGCAACGCCGGACAGTGTAACTACGCCGCCTCCAAGGCCGGGGTCATTGCGCTGACCAAGTCCACGGCCAAGGAATTGGCTTCGCGCGGCATTCGCGTCAACGCGGTGGCCCCGGGCTTTATCAAGACGAAAATGACCGATAAGTTGTCGGAGGACATCCGGAAGAAGATGCTCGAGGCCATTCCGCTGGGGCGTTTTGGCGAGCCGGCCGATGTCGCGCAGGTCGTGTTGTTCCTGGCCAGTGATGCCGCCGCCTATGTGACCGGCCAGGTGGTGACCGTTTGCGGCGGTATGGTGACCGCGTAAGCAAGCCAACGCATAGTTAAGGAGATAGCCATGGCACTCGAAGATAAAGTCAAAGAAATCATCGTCGAACAGCTCGGCGTGAACCCCGAGCAGGTGACCCCCGAGGCCTCGTTTATTGAGGATTTGGGCGCGGATTCGCTCGACACGGTGGAACTGGTCATGGCGTTCGAAGAGGAATTCGGCGCCGAGATTCCGGATGAGGAAGCGGAGAAGTTGACCACCGTCGGCGCGGTCATCAACTATCTCAAGGGCAAGGGCTTTAGCGCCTGATCGCCGCGGGACCAAGCCGGGAATGTTCTGCTCGTCAGTCGTCCCCGGCTTTTTAGCCGGCCCCGCCGGCGTCGGCTGCGGGAAAAGGGAAGCCATGCAACGTCGTCGCGTAGTCGTCACCGGCTTGGGGGTGCTTTCCCCGCTGGGCTGTGAGGTGTCCCGTTTTTGGGAGCGGCTGTGTGCCGGCCAGTCGGGCATCCGCGCCATCACCCGGTTCGACGTCAGCCAGTACGGCTCCCGCATCGGCGGTGAATTGATCGAATTCGACCTCGACCGGTTCGTCTCCAAGAAGGAGCAGCGCCGGATGGATCCCTTCAGCCACTATGGCGTGGCGGCCGCCAAGCTAGCGGTGGCCGATGCCGGCCTGGACCTGGCGGCCGAGAATGTCGAGCGCATCGGCTGCATCGTCAGTTCCGGTGTCGGCGGTCTGCAGATCCTGCAGGAGCAGCACACGGTGCTGCTGACCAAGGGGCCGTCGCGTTTCTCCCCCTTCATGATCCCGCAGATGATCAGCAACATGGCCGCCGGCCTGATTGCCATTGACCTGAACCTCCAGGGCCCCAATTACTGCATCGTCAGCGCCTGCGCCTCCGCTACGCACGGCCTGGGCGAATCCCTGCGCACCATCCAGTACGGCGACGCCGACGTGATGCTGGCCGGCGGCACCGAGGCGCCCCTGTGCGAACTCGGCGTCGGTGGTTTCTGCGCGCTGCGCGCGCTCAGCACGCGCAACGACGCGCCGGAAAAAGCCTCCCGCCCGTTCGACCGAGACCGCGATGGGTTCGTGATGGCCGAGGGCGCCGGCATCCTGGTGCTCGAAGAGTACGAGCGCGCCCGGCAGCGCGGCGCGCGCATCTACTGCGAACTGGCCGGCTATGGCGCCACCTGCGACGCCTACCACATGACCGCGCCCGACGAGGCCGGCGCTGGCGCCGCCCGCGGCATGCAGCTCGCCATGCGCGACGCCGGCTTGAATCCCGACGACGTGGATTACGTCAACGCCCACGGCACGAGCACGGACATGAACGACCGGTGCGAGACCCTGGCCATCAAGCGGGCGTTTGGCGAGGAGCGCGCGCGCCGTATCATGGTCAGCTCCAACAAGTCCATGATTGGCCACACGCTGGGCGCGGCCGGCGGCATTGAATCCATCGCCTGCGCCCTCACGCTCCGCGACCAGGTGGTCCCGCCCACGATCAATTACGAAACGCCCGATCCGCTTTGCGACCTGGATTATGTGCCCAACGTCGCCCGCCGGTCTCCGGTCCGGGCCTGCCTGAAAAATTCGCTGGGCTTCGGCGGCCACAATGCCACGCTGTGCTTCAAGGCGATCGCGTGAGCACTCTCTCCCCGCACGGAAGGGGGTGGGGGGAACGCTTCCCATCCTCGAAACCCATGGCTCCTCGATATGTCCATTGCAGGACGGTGTCTGATGGCCTGCGCGGTAGCGGTCGGTCCGGCGGCGTATGAGGAAGGGGTGCGATGCCCAACGGCCGATCCAACGATCATCCAGCCAATGGCCGCCCTGCGTCCGCCATTGTGCTCGCGCCGTCTTTGGCGGCACTTCAGGCCGTTCTGCCGGTCCACGGCCGGGTGCTGATCATCCCGCACGATTATCCCGATCCCGACGCGATCGCCTCGGCCGCGGCGCTGCACCTGCTGCTCAAGGCCCGGTTTGGCGTGCCCAGCCGCATTGTCTTTACCGGCCAGGCGTCGCGCGCCGAGAACCGCCAGATGCTCCGGTACTGTCGCTACGGCTTCCTGCTCGCCGGCCAGCTCCGGCTCGGCCGCCGGCGCCCGGCGGCGCTCGTGCTCGACGGCGTTCCGTGGTCGGGGCGTGTGACGGTGCCGCCCGGCGCGCGGGTGATCGGCGTGATTGATCACCACCCGCAGACGCGCGCCCGGAAGGGGTTCGAGGGCTTGATGGATTTCCGCCCGGGGCTGGGCGCGACAGCCAGCATCCTCTACGAGTATCTCAAGGCGGCGGATGTCGCCGTGCCGCCGTGGCTGGCGGCGCTGCTGGTCTATGCCATTGCCACGGAGACGCTGGACTTCTCGCGCCGCTTCACGCCGCTGGATCTCGAGGCCTACACGGCGCTCCTGCCGCGGGCCAACATGAAAATCCTTGGCGATATCCGCCATGCGCCCCTGCCGCGGGCCTACTTTGCCCACCTGCGGGAGGCCATGGACCACGCGCAGGTCTACGGCCGAGCGGCGTGGAGCCACCTCGACGCCGTGGAGCAGCCGGAAATCGTGCCGGAAATCGCCGACCTGCTCTCGCGCATCGAGCGGGTGACGTGGACGTTCTGCACCGCGTGGCGCGATGATGACCTGCTGATCTCGCTGCGCTCGAGCCAGCCCAGCGCGCGCTGCGGCGCGCTGCTCAAGGCCGTCGTCCGCGACCAGGGTTCGGCGGGCGGGCATTTCAACATGGCGGCCGGCGTGCTGAACCTGGCCGGCCGGCCGCTGGAGGAGCGCGAGGAGCGCCGCGAGGAACTGGTACGGTCGCTGCTCGGCTGGATCGAGCGGCGCTCCGCCGAGGCCGAGGAGCCGCTGGACATCCTTGCCCATTCCCTGGTGGACAAGAAGCCCGCCGCAGGGTAAGGCCGATCCGACCGCCGCCGCCGCGCCCGGCTCAAGGCTTCTTCCCGCCGCGCGTCACCTGTGCCACCAGCCGGCTTGCGCCGGTCCAGCGCATCCAGCGGCGCTCGTCCAGGCAATAGCGTAGCGCGAACAGGGCCAGCAGCACATAGAGCACGCCCAGCGCCAGCAACACGGCGCCCGCCAGCAGCCAGCTCCCGGCCAGGTCATAAATCACCGCCGCCACCCCGAGATGGATCAGGAGAAACCCCGCCACGCCCACGCCCACCAAGGCGGCCGCCACGAGGAGCATCAGCGCCGCGTACCGGACGCCCTGCACGCCCCGGACGTAATACGCGGCCCCGTGGATTTTGAGCAGGTCCAGGGAGATCGTCCGGTACCGCCTGAGCAGCCAGACGAACGCGGCGGTGCAGGCCCCTTTCAGAAGTCGGAAGATCATGCTTATCGGCTGTTGTTCCGGCCCAGGATGTAGCCCAGCAGCAGGCCGACGGTCGCCGCGCCGCCGATGTAGGGCCACGGATTCTTGTGGACGTGCTCATCCACCTGCTTGGCCTTCTCGACGCCGTATTCCTTCGCCT
>CAIQIC010000254.1 GCA_903871765.1 uncultured Lentisphaerota bacterium | reverse complement strand
CCCCACACCAATAAAGACAATACAGTTGCTGCCGCATATTCAAAGAAGTCCGGACATGTTTTTCAAAGACTCAAAGCAAGACATGGCTGACTCCAAACTCCAAGAGAAGATTCCGGCGGGGGGACGGGAAAAATCGAAAATCGAAAGCCGAAAATCGAAAACAGGATTCCGGCGGGGTGAGGACACCACCGCTCGGCGACCCCTAGAGGTTTGGCCGAAAACCCCTTGTTGGGTTTAAGTAGTTGAGTCGTTTTTTGGGGTTGGTGCGTAGAAGGGGAAACGCACGAACTGGAGTTTTCGATGTTAGGGAGAGATCCACGTCAGCGGACGATTCACACAGCGGATTCCTCGTACCTTGAGTTTGTCGGTCCGCAGACCTTTTATGGATTGTTGGCCGAGCACCGTCAGCAGTGGTTTCCTGACGAGCAGTTCGCCGGGTTGTATGTTGAGGACAACGGTCGTCCGAGCGTCTCGCCGAACCTTCTGGCCACGACGGTGTTATTGCAGACCTATGACGGGGTGTCGGACGCGGAGGCCATTCAACGGTCGCGTTACGACCTGCGCTGGTTAGTGGCGCTGGGTCGCGAGATCGGCGAGACGCCGTTTGCCAAGAGCACGCTGCAGCGGTTTCGCGGGTTGTTGATTCTTCACGAGGAGTATCGGCAGATCTTTCAGGTGTCGTTACGGTCCGCCTTGGACCAGGGTCTGATCGGCAAAGGCAAGTTGAAACTGGCGTTGGATACGACCCCGGTTTTCGGGCGGGGTGCGGTGAAAGACACGTACAACTTATTAGCTGATGGGATCAAACAGTTATCCCGGGAACTGGCCCATGCCACCCGTCAGTCCCATCGCGGTTTGCTGAAGGCGCTGGGGATGCTGCGCTATCTCGGCAGTTCGATCAAGGGCGAGTCCGACGTGGACTGGTCGGACGAGACTTCGATTCGTCAGTTCCTGACGGGGATCGTGGCCGATGCCGACCAGCTCCTGGCGCTGATGCGAACGGTTCGCGAGGGACTGGACGATGCATCCGCGACCGATCAGAAACTGGTGGCCGCGTCCGAGATCCTCCGCGCGCTTCTGCTGCAGGATGTGGAGCGCAAAGACGACGGCACCACCGAGATCAAGCACGGCGTCGCGAAGGATCGCATCGTGTCGGTGACGGATCCCGAGATGCGGCACGGTCACAAGAGCGCGAAGCATCACTACGACGGTCACAAGGCGGCGCTGGCCGTGGACGCTGAAAGCCAGGTGATTACCGCCGTCCAGATCCTTCCCGGCAATGCCCATGATCACACCGGGGCGCTCGAGATGGTGGAGCAGAGCGAACAGAACACCGGCTGCGAGGTGGCAAAGACCATTGGCGACTGTGCCTACGGGGATCACCAGACCCGTCAGAGCTTTGCGGACGCCGGTCGGGAACTCATTGCGCGCGTTCCGAAACCACCGAACACCGGGTTCTATGTCAAGCCGGACTTTATCATTGACCTCGTAACGAAGACGATCACCTGTCCCCAGGGACACACGACGACTCACCTCAAGACCGTGACGAAGGACGGAAAACTCTTTCAGTTTCCCCACCATGTCTGCGCCGCCTGTCCCGTGCGAACCCGGTGTGTGAAGAGTCCAACCCACAGTCGAACGATCTTCGTGCACCGCCAGGAAGATCAGATCCAGAAGGCCCGCGCTTATCAGAAAACCGATGCCTTCACCGAAGACATCCAAGCCCGACAGGTCGTCGAGCATCGGATCGCAAGGCTGATGCAACTGAACATGCGAAAGAGCAAATTCTTCGGCAGAGCCAAAACCCTCTTCCAACTCGTCATGGCTGCCACCGTCGCTAACTTCACCCGGATCTTCCAAGTCACCCGAAAGACCGGGAAAAAGGGACCACCTTTGTCGCTCATGGCGCTGATCACCACCATGGCCACAACCCTAATCTACCGTCGCCGCGCCCGTGTCACACCACAACCGTGCTACGCCACAGCACCTTGATCTGCGCGCGACTGCCAAGCCAAGCAACACGAAAAGACGATCCCCCAAAACCGACGGTTGTCGGCCAAACTTCTAGTGCTTGTATTCCCTCACAGCCAGCGTGGGCCGGGCGTCAGGGTCAGCAGTGGCAATATGCGGTATTACCCCATCGGGTCCTGGGTGGGCGCACTGCCAGTGTTCCGTTTCGAGTTCGGCTCGGACCCGACCGTTACCGGCCCCGGCTTCTTCTTCGATGACATGATGATGTGGGGTCTCGTAGAGCCACCAACT
>CAIQIC010000253.1 GCA_903871765.1 uncultured Lentisphaerota bacterium | reverse complement strand
CGCGTTCTCGATCAATTCCTTGACCACCGACGCCGGGCGATCCACCACCTCGCCCGCGGCGATCTGGTTGATCACCTGGTCGCTCAGCACCTGGATCGGACGCGGCTCGGCCATGCGCCCACCATAGCACAACCGCCCGGCCGCCGCGCAAGTTTTCCCAAGGCGGATCAGCCGAGGAGGCTCTGTACCACGGCCAACAACTGGGTGGAGGGATACGGCTTGGGGATGAATCTGTAGCCGTTCCGGTCAATCTCGGGCCAGCGGGTTTTGTCGTCGGTGTACCCGCTGGTGAGCAGGACCTTCAGGCCGGGCTGGCGCGCGCGGCATTGCCCGGCCAGGACCAGTCCGCTCTGATCGGGCAGGATGATGTCGCAAAACAGCAGCGCGACGCTGTCCGACGCCCGCTCGAATAGTTGCTGGGCCTCCGCGGCATTCATGGCGGTGCACACTTCGTAGCCGTGCTGCCGGAGCACCCGCGCGGCGAAATGGACGATGGCGGGTTCATCCTCGACCAGCAGGATTTTCCTGGGCCGGCGCGCATCGGCGGCGGCCATAACGGGCGCCGGGTCGGACTCCGCCGGCGGCAGGGCGGAGAAAGCCGGCAGGTAGGTTTTGAAGGTGGTGCCCTGTCCCACCTCGCTGTACACGTTGATCCAGCCGTCATGCTGCTTGATCACGCCGTAGGCCATGGCCAATTCCATGCCCGTGCCTTTGCCGAGGCCTTTGGTGCTGAAAAAGGGCTCGAAAATATGCTGCTGGACCTCGTGGCTCATGCCCCGTCCCGTGTCGGAAACCGCCAGGCGCACGAACTGGCCCTGGCGACCATCGCTGATGATGGATGCGTCGGCCGGCTGCAGGACGAAATTAGCCGTGGAGATGGTGAATTGTCCGTCCTGGGACATGGCGTCACGCGCATTGACCGCCATGGTTTTGATGACCTGCTCCAACTGGACAGGATCGGCTTTGATGCGGCTGAGGCGCGGCTCCAACTGCAGGTACAGCGCGATCTGGGGGCCCAGCAGGTTGCGCAGCGGCTCCCGCAGATGCTCCAGCAGTTCGTTGAGATCCAGGATGCACGGGGCCATCATTTGTTTTTGGCCATAGGCCAGAAGCTGGCTGGTGAGCAGCGCCGCGCGCGAGGCCGCCTTTTTAATTTCCTGCAGATCGGAGCGCCGCGGATCGGCCGCGTCCAACCCGTCGATCAGTATATCGCTGTAGCCGAGAATGGTTTGCAGAACGTTGTTAAAGTCGTGGGCAATGCCGCCGGCCAGCCGGCCGATACTTTCCATCTTTTCCGCCGTCAGCAAATCCCTCTCCATCTGCTGGCGCGCGGTGATGTCGCGCACAAAGGCGAAATCGTACTCGTGTCCCTCGAACAGGAGAAAGTTGGCATTGATTTCGACGGGGAAGATGCGGCCGGCGGCGGCGCGATGCTGGCTCTCGAACAGCAAGCAGCCGGCCTCGCGGAGCCGCTGCCAATGCTCGGCCCACAGCTCCCGTGAAAACAGCGGATCGATGTCGTACACATGCCGGGCGAGGAGCTGGGACCGGGAATAACCGAGCAGGCGGCAGGCCGCCTCGTTGACGTAGCTGAACCGGCCGTCGGGCTCGATCCAAAAGACGGCATCCGCGGCATACTCCACGGCGAACTGGGTGAGCCGCAGTTGGCGGGTGCGCTGCTCCAGCAGTTCCTCCGTGCGCATGACCGCCCGCTCGCGGCGGACCTGCTGGCAGAGAAGCGCCAGACGGGCCGGATCGAACGGCTTGCGGACATAACCATTCGCGCCGGCGCCCAGGATGCGTATGGCCACGCGCGGGTCGGAATCGCCGGTCACCACCACCACGGCGGTATGGCCGCCCGCCGCGGAAAATTCCGCAATCAGATCCTCGCCCGCGACATCCGGCAAATGATAATCCACGACGGCCAGATCCGGCGCGTCTCGAAGGAAGCAGGCGCGGGCCTCGGCGCCGTTCGCCGCGCCCGCGCAGGTGTACCCCCGCGCCGTGAAGATGCGCCGGAGCAATTTGAGCGTTTCCGGATCATCCTCCACGAGCAGCGCGCGCTGGGGCTGCAAGGGGTTCTGTCCCTGCAGCAAAGCGGCCGCCACCTCGCGGACCAAGCGGGGGTCGCCGGGCCAGGACAGAAACGCATTGGCGCCGAGATCCAGCGTGATGGCCTCGATGTCGGCGCCCGAAAACGTCGCCGACGTGACCAGCAGCGGAACGCGGTTGAGCTGGGGGAACTCCGGCGAGCGCAGCAGGCGGCACAATTGCCAGCCATCAATCTTCGGCAACTGCAGGTCGGTCACGATCAGATGCACCGGATCGTCCTTCATCAAATGATCCAGCGCCTGGGCGGCATCGGCAAAGTCGAGCACCTGCAGGTCCAGGCCGGACAGCAGTTCCACCAGGCCGCGTCGTTCCGCGGCTGCGCTATGGATGATGACGGCCACCTTTTTCATTCCCTGCCCCCTGGACGTGAAACTCCGCGCTAGAATTTAATAGATGAGGCAGAATAACATGAAAGGCAACCATTTATTTTCCCCACCCTGTTTCCCGCGCGGTCTTTTTCCAGCGGCGCAAAACCCTTGACCTCTTTCCGCCAGCCGCTACATTGCTGGCGCCATGCAGCAGCCCCACCACAGAAGATCGGACGCGCCCGCCGCCGGCTGGCTGCCGGTCCTGGCGTGGGCCGGACTGCTGGCCGCCGTGCCATCCGCCGGCGCGGCGGTGGTGACGGTGTTGGATGCCTGCACCTATGCCTCCGCCCCGGCGGCCGCCGCGGCCTGGCTGCCCCAGGAGCGCACCCCGCCGGTCGGCGCGCCGGCGGGCGGCGGCGTGGAATTCCCCTGCCCGTTCACGGCGGCGGCGGATCGGTTCTATTGGGATCACCCGGTGCAGGTCAACCTGGAAGCCTGCACCAGCCTGGAAGTGGAACTGTTTTGCGACCAGCCGGCCGCCATCCAATCGCTGGGCCTCTACCTGAAAAGCGGGCGCGGCTGGTATATCGCCCCGGTCCATATCCCCGCGTCCGGCCGGCACCGGCTCGTGGTGCTGAAAGACGACTTCCGGGCCGAGGGTCAGCCGCGCGGCTGGGCGCACATCGAAGCTGTGCGCCTCTCGCCCTGGCGGGGCGCCGGTCAAGCGGCGCGGCTGATTTGCTTCCGCCTGGCGGCGCGTGCCGACGCTCTGTTCGTGGTGCAGGGCACAGCCTCGGTGGCCGGCGCCGGCGAACAGGGCATTGCTCGCAAGACCGCCCGGCAGGTCAGTGCCTGGCTGCGTCTCAACGGCGTCGCCCATGGATTCGTTACCGACGAAGCGGTCAGCGCCGGGATCCTGAAGACCGCGCGGGTCGCGGTGCTGCCCTACAACCCGGCGCCGCCCGCCCGGGAACTGAAGGCGCTGGGCGCCTTTCTGAAAAAAGGCGGCAAGCTGATCGTTTGCTACGGCAACAGTCCGGAGCTGGCGCAAATGATGCACCTGAAGCTGGGGCCCTACCTGCGCGCCGAAGCGCCCGGGCGCTGGAGTTCCTGGGTCTTCCCGGAACCCGCCGCCTGGCATGTGCCGGCGCGGGTGCTGCAGGAGTCCGAAAACCTGCTCTCCGTCTACCCGGCGGACGACACCGCCCGCGTCATCGCCTGGTGGGAAAACCGGTTCGGCACGCGCCAGAACCAGCCGGCCTGGGTGGCCTCGCCGCAGGGCCTCTGGATGTCCCACGTCCTGCTGAGCGATGATGCCACCCGCAAGCAGGACATGCTGCTGGGCCTGCTCGGCCACTACGATCCTGACCTCTGGCCGCAGGCGGCGCACCAGATGTTGTACCGCGCCGGCTGCATTGCCTCGGCGCCCGATTTCCGCTCGGCCCGCGAACTCGTGATCCTTCCGGCCGCGGTCCGCGCGCCGGAGCTGCTCGAACGCGCGGACCGGCTGCACGCCGATCTGCTCAAACTTTTCGAGGCTGGTCGCTATGCCGACATGGTCAACCTCCGTCACGAGCTCGATCAGGCGCTGACCGAGGCCTATGCCGTCGGCCAGCAGCCCCGGGCCGGCGAATTTCGCGGCGTCTGGGAACACGACGGCCTGGGCTGGTATCCCGGCGACTGGGACCGCACCTGCCGGGAACTCGCCGCGGCCGGCATCAACGCGATCGTCCCCAATATGCTCTGGGCCGGCCTCGCCCATTATCCCAGCGACGTGCTGCCGCGCTCCACCACGTTTCTCCATTACGGCGACCAACTCGCCGCCGCACTCAAGGCCGCGCGCCAGAACGGCCTGCAATGCCACGCCTGGTTCGTCTGCTGGAACCTGAGCACGGCGCCCGAGGACTTTGTGGCACGGATGAAAAAAGCCGGCCGGCTGCAACTGACGTCCGAGGGCCACACCATCCCGTGGCTCAGCCCGTCGCATCCCGACAATGTCGCGCTGGCGCTCGCCGCCCTCGAGGAAGTCGCCCGCCGCTATCCGGTGGACGGCCTGCACCTGGACTACATCCGCTATTCCAACGGCAACGTGGATTTCTCGCCCGCCGCCCGGCGCGCCTTCGAGCAACGCCTCGGTCATGCCGCCGCCGGCTGGCCCCAGTCCGCCCGCCCGGGCGGCGCTCTGGCCGCCGATTTCCAGCGCTTCCGCGCGGAGCAGATCACCGCCTTCGTGCGCGCCGCCCGCGCGCGGCTCAACCGCGTGCGGCCCGGTATCAAACTCTCGGCCGCCGTCTTCGCCGGCTATCCCGAGTGCGTCGCCGGCGTGGGCCAGGACTGGGCGGCGTGGCTGAAGAACGGCAGCGTGGATTTTGTCTGCCCCATGAATTACACCGCCGAGCTGCCGCTCTTCGCCGGACGCACCGCCGTCCACCTGCAGTTGGCTGGCGCAGCCGGCCGCGTCTATCCCGGCCTCGGCGTCACCGCCGACGAAAGCCAGTTGCGCCCCGACCAGGCCATCGAACAAATCGTCGCCTTGCGGCAGCTCGGCGCCGCCGGCTTCATGCTCTTCGATTGCAGCCGTCCGCTCCACGACGAGATCCTGCCCTGCCTCCGTCTCGGCGTGACGCGGAAGGAATGATGAACTGGCCTTTTACCCGCCCAGCCTCTTTGCCTTCTGGCGTGAAGTTCAGCGGTCGGATGACGCCGCACGGAGCGCAGCCGGGGAACTATTGGATGATGCGCTCCTGCTGCACCAGGCGCTGCCGGCCAGCGGCTATGCTTCGCAGCGCGCCCTGACGCGTCTGGCGCTCTATCAGGCCCGCGCCCGTGCCTTCGGAATGGTGGGCCGGCTGGAACTTTACCGCCAACGACTCGGCCGTCCGCCGCTCGCCGCGCACATCATCCCGCCGGGCATGGTGCGCGACATCGCCCTGCCGCCCTCGCCCGCCGCGGAATGCCGCGAAGCGCAGACCGCCCCGCATAGGGACTCGCCGGGTGATCCTCTTGAAACTCTTGTTTGAGGGCAGCAGGAGCACGCAACAAGATTGAATGAGGAAATCAGGAAAGAGAGCGCGTCTCGATTCTCCGGAGGGGAGCGCGGGCTTCCAGCCCGCTCTGTAGTATGCGCTGTGCTTCACTACAGGGCCCGCCGCGTCCGGCATCTTGCCGGACGCCGCTGCCAGGCTTCGCCGTTAGGACAGAAATCAAACGCTCATCCGGAGATCTTGAGCATTTCGCGGCCACCGGTAGTGCTCACGATCGGGCGCAGCCCGTATCATGCGGCGCCTGGTTCAGAGCTGCTGCTTTCAGCTTCCGTTCCGCCCACCTCCTGGCCCAAAGTTTGTCAGAGCCGAAGATCGCCTGCCGCACCTTTCCCGGCCACCAGAATAACCACAAGAGATAGACGAAGGGCCACAGCACGATGAGACACATCAGCGCATGCGCCCAAGGATGGCCAATTCTTCGCCCTCGCCTAGAATCTGTGAAAACATGCACCGCCGACGCGAGGGCCAAGGCGCCCCAAATGATGAGCGCGATGGGGTGGAGTGGTTCATCGGTTGTCATGGTGCGCATTGTATCCAAACGTCAGTGCTCAACTTCCGTATGACCTGCCGGAGGGTCACGAGGTAATGGTGCAGCCGGTTGTGCTACAGTCGCTCCTGTATTATTGGTTATGGGACGATAGGGGAATCTACCGGCAAAGCGGTTTACCATGGCAGGATGATACTGCCCAATGGGTGGAACCGGAAGCGGTTCCACAAAGGTCATGTCTTCATTCATGAACCTGATGGTTCGATGGAAGTAAGCTTGGTCGGCCAGGATCAGCGGACAATATAAATGCCCAAGACCGCCGGCCCGGATGTCGTCCCGACCATCTACACATCGAAACCGCTGACAAAACCCATATCTCGGCATCCAGACGTACTGATCGCAATTTGCCAAGCCGCCCATGAGGCGGACCTTCCCGGATTCGTTCACCACCCAGCCGCCGGTAAGCGAGTTAAGGATGTAGGACCCCACGTAGACCGCAAGCAACGCGCAAAACGATCCGCTAAGGATCTTGCCGAGCCGTCGCTTCCGCTGTGTGGGTTGAGCATTCATCGCTTACATGTCCGCTCTGGAGGAAATCCACCTTCACGCGGAGTACTTCTTCTCGATCTTCTCGAAGACCATGGCCGCGGGAGTTGCAGCGATGTCGCCGCGGTCATACGCGTCAATCCGCTCCTCGGCCTCTTGCGCCCACGCCGCGTCGTAGGCCGCACGGGATGGGAAGTCGAAGCTGGACAGAATCCCTTCCACGAGCTCGGCGCGCTCAATCGGGGGCAAACCCAGCGCCTCCGCCAGCACATGTTCAGTCGCTGTCGTCATGGCGCACCTCGTGTTAAAACCGACCACTGTTCACCTTTGCCTTCTTCCGCGTCGAGCATCGAGAAGACGTCGGCGGATGCGGTTAGCAGGAGCTGGTGCTCCTCGATCCACCGCGCCAACTCAGACACGTCACGCGCCGGAAGGGCTTCAATGGCGTGCTCGATTTCAGCGACTGTTGTCATACCCGAAAAGTAGCACAAAACGGGTGTCCCGACAACTTCCTTTCCCGCGATAAGCGGCAAGAGGGCGCATGTCCGATTTTGGGTAGGCCTCCCAGCGACCTTGCTTGCCCCGCCCGTCGCGCGCTGGCGAAGGCGGGTGTCGCTGGAGGCGAAATTCAGGTTCCGGCCTTATTCCGGCGGGCTTCGCCCACCGCTGGATGTTCGTCTTTCGTTTTCACGCTGCGCTGCTGCCAAGGCCAATCTATTTGTTGAATATTGATTCCGCTGAAAAAGTCGGGAGCGGCCAACCCACCACCGTGCGGTTTTGAATAGTCACCGGCGGCGCCGCTCTCGCGGTATTTCTATGGAGGATGCTTGTGTCGCG
>CAIQIC010000252.1 GCA_903871765.1 uncultured Lentisphaerota bacterium | reverse complement strand
TCCGGCCGGCCATCGCCGTCGTAGTCACCGATGGCCACCCCCGTGCCGATCGCGCCGTTTTCAAACTCATGGTTAAGCTCCCACCACATCTTCGGGTCCGAATAGTTGTTCGTGGTCACCACGCCGGTCTGCTGGGGCGGCAGTTCGGTGAACAGGGTCGCGCCGTGCGGTCCGGAACGCGGCGCCAGCGGCTTTTCCGCGATTTCACCCGCGGGATCGGCCGGCCAGCCGATGGCACCGCTCAGCAACATCCCAGCCAGCCAACTCCCTCGCAAAAAAAGCCCGGCAGCGCGCGAAGCTGTCGGGCAGTTGCTGTTCGCTGCGGCGGCCATGGAGGATATCCATAAAGCGCGCCTGCGGAAGGGTAGTCAAGGTCACCTTGGGCGCGGACCGCAGCCGGACTTTGCTTGCGCCGAAACTTCACGCGCGATTGAGTTCAGATTCTGCACAACGGCATCGTGCCAGCGCCAATGAGCCCCCCGGTCCGCCTCTTCTCCCGCGCTTGGACCATCATTCCAATTGGTGCGCTCGGATTTCTGGTCTGGATCAATCACGCCCGGATGCAACGGGTCGAATTCGTCTCGAACCTGCCGGGCCGGGCCGGATCCGTGGAGGTCCCCGATTCCGCATCACCGACCGGCTACGCCCGTGGGCAGAGGGAGTTGATCGTACCGGAGCGCTCCGAGAGCAGTTTCCATTGGATTGCCCAGACCCAGCAAATGTTCGCGCTGGGGGAATGGCGCGTTCGCCACGTGGACTATGACAACGCTCCCTTCGGCCGCGAGGTGAGTTCCGCCTCTCCTTACCGGTGGTGGCTGGGACTGGTGGCCTGGGTGGATCATACGCTTTCCGGCCGGCCGATCGGTCTGTCCGTGGAACGGGCGGCGCTTTGGGCGGAGCCGGTGCTGCACGGATTGTTGCTTCTGGGGCTGACGGTTTTTGTTGCCTGGCGTTTTGGCGCGTTCGCCGCCGCGCTGCTGGCCATCGGCTTGGTCGCCGTCTTCCCGTTCGCGGCAGGATTTCTTCCCGGTGTGCCTGACGACTACGGGCTGGCGAATGGCTGCGCGTTGGGAGGTATTCTGGCCTTGCTGGCGGGAATGAATGCACTCCGGCCCGGCGATGACCAAGGGATCGCCGGGTCCGCTGGCCGGCAGGCGCGCCGCTGGTTTGCGCTCGCCGGCATGGTCGGTGGTTTGGGCGTGTGGATCAGCGTTTCCACTCAAGTACCAATCCTGGCAGGTGTTCTCTTGGGGGCGCTGATGGCAGCCTGGTTCGTCCGTTGGAGCGGAGCGGGAAATCCAGCCGGGGCTTCGATGGTACCGCCCTGGCGGCTCTGGGCTTGCAGTGGTGGCGCCGCAATTCTGGTGGGTTACCTGATCGAATTCTTCCCCGCCCACCTGGGATCGTGGCAACTGAACGTCGTTCACCCCCTCTGCGGGCTCGCCTGGATTGGCGCGGGCGAACTTTTGGCGCGGGCGGTGACTTGGATCCAACGGGACGAGAAACCCTTCCGGCGAACGAGTGATCTGATCGTGGTGGCGTTGGCTGGCGCGGCCATCGCGGCAGTGCCTGTGGTCATGAAGCTGACCCGGAGCCGGGGATTTCTGGCGGTGGATTTGTCCTCGTTCCGGCTTACCGCACAGCCGAACGGCGTGGTGGCCTCCAGCCTTTGGGCTTGGTTCACCCGTGAAGGAATGACGGCTGAGTTCTGGGCCACGGTCTTGCCGATGGTGCTGGTCTTCCCGGCGGTGTGGTTGCTCCTGCGCCGCCATACGGGCGTGGCGGCCCGGGCGTCGCTCGCCCTCGTGCTGGGCCCGGTGGCGGTCGCGTTTGCCTTCGCTTGCCGTCAGCTCAGTTGGTGGCAGGTGCTCGATGGCGCCCTGCTGGCGCTGGTGGTATCGGCCATACCCGCGCACCTGGCCGTTGATCGCCGATCCGGCCGCTGGCTGTGGACCGGCCTCGCCGCCCTGCTCATCATTCCCGGGGTGATTCCGCTCTGGCCGCAGCGGGTCACCAAGGCAGAAGACATGCTCACGTCGGCGGAAGCAGAAGAGTTGATCGAGCGCGATCTGGCACACTGGCTGGCAAAACACGCGGGCGGCGAAGGCACGGTGGTCTTCGCGCCTCCCCGCGAAACCGCGAGCCTGTCCTTTTACGGCGGGTTAGGCGGCATCGGGACGTTCAGCGCTGACAACGAC